>JACQHV010000109.1 GCA_016198885.1 Gammaproteobacteria bacterium | reverse complement strand
GCAATGGGTAGTGTTAACATCCAGGACAGTAAAATTTCAAATAATACTTTTTTATCTAACTTTCCTGTAAGCAGGCCAATACCAAAAATTGATCCGACACTCACATGTGTGGTAGAGACAGGCAATCCCAAACGGCTTGCAAAAACAACCAGTAAACCTGTAGTCAAATTTGCCACAAAACCCTGACCATGATTCATGGATGTTATCTTATTGCTCATGGTTTCAGCGACACGGCGTGCATTTAACAGACCGCCTAATGCAATTGAAATACCTATCAGGAATAATCCGGCTTGAATATCCAATGCATTCACGGTAATCAAAATGGCCACAATTTTAGGTGTGTCGTTCAAACCGCGTGCAAAACAGACTATCCCGGCACTGATGTAATGGGCAAAGTCGAGTATTTTTTGCCAGTTAATTCCAAAAAATTTACCACTATAACGTTCGATACAATGTTCTTCTGTATCAACGCTTATAACAGGAGTGGTAACAGACCTCATTGACAGGATGCCGCCGGGTTGAGTAACCGGTATGATAATCTCCTTTGGGCCGATACATATACAGTGCTCTTTAGTAATGCCAGCGATCAATCTCAGTGAATGGAATCCAATATAACTGACAATACTGAACAGCAAAGCAATCAATGGACTAATCAATAAAGGCAGAAAAAATGTATTACCTAATTTGGACAAATTTAAATCCAGGCCAACCGCCATGATACCTGCTCCGGCGAGGGCCCCGGTCAAGCTATGAGTTGTTGAAATTGGAAGGCCTTTGAATGTGGCAATGAGTACAGTTATACCGGCACCTATTGCAACAGCCAACAGAAATTCAGGTGATCCGGCTATTTGATCCGGAACCAGACCTTTGCCGGAAAAATGCTCGACTAATTGGCCTGCCAGAAATATTGCATATACAGAACCGCCAAACGTTGTGATCGTCGCCCAGCCTATTGCCATCCTGTAATTTGTTGTACCACTGCCGAATAATGTTGCGACTCCCTTGAAATTATCATTAGCGCCATTCGAATATGACAAAAAAAGTACAGACAAGATAATTAGTATAGTAATACTCACCTGATTTCGTTCTTACTTTTATCTTGTCTGCATCAATTGAAATTTATCCGGAAACAAAATCATAATCATCATGGCCTGATATCACAGGGTAAGTCAGGAAATGAATTTGTGATGGCATTAAAACTTGCAAATAATTCGATTATCTGCCTGGCATGATTGATTTCATCCTTTGATGCGCCTTGCATACGCGCCATCTTTTCATGTGCCAGAGAACAGTACTCGCAATTATTGACAACTGAAACTGCAAATGCGATGAGTTCTCTCGTTTTATTGTCCAGCGGCCCTTCCTCGATCATTATTTTCTTTTCACGGTACCAGTTCATTTCCAGCCAGCAGGGATTGGCGGCGGCCATGGCCTTAAACAGATTCGGTATCATTCCGAAAGTCTGCTTGATATCGTCATAAACCAGTTTTGCAGTGCCTGCCGCCTCTTCTTCTTGCAGTAATTCAACCATTTTTGAATTGCCTTTAATGTTGAATCCGGAATAATCCGGCATTGACACCAATCAACAACAACCTGTGCCTGTATTTGTTCTTTCGGTAGTAAATGGTACGGACAAACCACAGCCTTTGAAGATGCCATAGTGTGTGTTCCAGTTTCCGATAAATTCAAAATGATCCTTGAAGCGTGTGTCAGCCAACATACGCCAGGTATTGCCGCATACCGGAAATACCTTACCCGCCGGCAGGATGTGATGCTTGTCCAGTTTGAACTCGTGCGGTTGTTGATCTATCGTGCCTTTGTATATCACGGCTTGCCCGTAGTCCTCGCAAGCGGGTTCCAGACCATCCAGTTTGAATAATCGGTAAGTAGCCGAATGGAATTTAATTGCGCCAGTTTTTTCAGCCAGTTCAGGATTTTCAATCTGAACGGGGCGATCCTTGACCAGCCGCGGGTCAAGAAATCCCGCCTGTTTTGCTGAAGTGAGAAAATCATTCCAGTAGAATGCACCGCTCAGGCATTCACCGTAGAGATCCGGATCTTCTGCGAGAGATTCCGGTATCCTGCGATCAGCGTATACGTCTGAGAAATACATCTCACCACCGGCTTTAAGCAACCGGTATGCATCTCTTAATACAACGGCTTTGTCAGTACACAGATTAATCACACAGTTGGAAACGATTAGATCAAAACTGGCATCATCAAGATCAAGCAGATGCAATGCCTCCAGATTGCCCTGCAGGAATCTGACATTTGGTTTGGAGTATTTGAACTGGCGGGTGTGATAATCTATATGGCGTTTGGCAATAGCCAGTTGCTGTGGTGTCATATCGACCCCGGTGACCGTGCCGTTTACTCCCACCAGTGCTGACAAGAGATAACAATCACGGCCTGCCCCGCAACCCAGATCAAGTACGTTCAATCCGCTCAATTGCTCGGGGACGATCAATCCACAGCCATAATAACGGTTTGTCACCTCAGGATGAATTTCAGACAGTATTTGCCGGATGTATAGTGGTGGGGTCTCTATAGTGCAACAGGCATTGGTCTGCAGATCTTCTGAACCAGTCAGCGTTTCACCATAATATTTTCTGACATTTTCCAGCATGAACAAACCTCCCATCCGGATTTAAACGGTTATTATGCCAGAGACGTACAACCTGGCGTAGTGTTACAAAAATACTGTTGTGAAAATAAAAAAATGAAATGATAAATCCGGAATTAAGTCTGATTTTTATCAGGCAGGCAGGCTACGATATTTTCAGTTTCCCCGGTTGTTGCCAATTGACGTTCCATGCCTTGCACCACACGAATGGTGGACAACAGATGCTGTACGAAACGTTTGCAGTGGCCACACATGAATAAATGCATTTTTACGGAAAAGTATTCTTTCCAGCTTAAATTCTTGTCCAGATAATCGCTGGCAAGATTTGCAATTTCATTGCATTTCAGCATTGGCCGGTTTCCTGATATTTATCTATGACCTGCATTAGTTTGATTCTTGCCCTGTGTAACGATACCCGTACATTAGAGTTGGAGATATGCAGTATGTTACAGATTTCTGCAAGCGGCTGCTGTTCAATATCGCGTAGAAGAAAAACGGATTTTTGCACTGTAGGTAATAATTCAAGCGTTTTCTCAATACAATGTTTCAGTTGATCGTTCTCCAGTAAATTCTCCGGTGAGTCAGTATCCCATAGTGGCGGAGGGGAAGACCATCCGCCTTTGTCATTAAACCGTTCATTTTTCAAATAGGAAGGGATATCTTCAGCCATATCATTCATACTCACCAGCCTGGACTCCTTCCTTAATCTGGTTTTTGCCTGATTGCTGACAATTGTATATATCCAGGTCTTGATCGATGAACGACCTTCGAAAGCAGGTAAGGCACTATAAATCGAGACCCAGGCCTCCTGCACAACTTCTTCAGCAAGGCTGTCCCCGATAATCGCCCGGGCGACAATTACCATCTGCCGGTGATATTTTTCTACGAGTCCCTCAAAGGCCCGGTGATCCTGGTTCCTTAACCCTGCGAGATCAAGGTTGTTTTGCATAATCTGATTATCAGGCATGGTTTAATCTCTAATGTAACAATTTCCCGTTAATTGCATCTAGGATATACAGGATGATATCCGGTTCAATCAAAAAGGACATATTGATAGAAAATACACTTGCCAGAAAAAATGCGACTGAAAATCTTTTTATTTTTTTTTCTTTCCTTGTAAATCCGTACTCCGTTTTTGGATTGGAACCGGACTGGTCTGAATATGATCAAATCCTTGGAAAATATGTTTCCAGTCGGATTCAATCCGGGATACCTGTGAACTGGGTTGATTATAGCGGAATCAGCCGGGATCCTATATTCAACAAGCTGGTCCAGTCTATAGAGACATTCCCCACAGAGCAATTGAAAGGCCTCGCAGAAAAGCTGGGTTTTTACATCAATGCCTATAACATTCTGGCCATCAAGATGGTTCTGGATTACTGACCGGTGTCTAGTATCAAGGATGCCGGATCATGGCTTGAACCTGTATGGGACAAGCTTGCCGGTAAAATCAATGGCAAGGCAATGTCATTGGGAAAGATTGAGCATGAAATCCTGAGATCCATGGGCGAACCGCGTATTCATATGGCGATTGTCTGTGCTTCTCTAAGCTGCCCGGATCTGCGCCATGAGGCCTATCGTGCAGATATTCTGGAAGATCAATTACAGGATCAGACTCTACGGTTTCTGCAAAACAAGGCAAAAGGTTTAAAGATAGAGGGCCATGAAATATTTGTTTCAAAAATATTCGAATGGTTTAAAGATGATTTTACCAAATATGGAGGTACAGAAGCCTTTATCCGCCAGTATATTGATATACCCGGTGATGTAATCCTGAAACCTGTTATTACTTATAACTGGGACCTGAATGGGGACTGATATCGATGTAGTTGTCTCACAAAATGTCAGCCACACATGAATTCAAGAATAAATGTAATTATTTTTATTTTGCCATAACCATGATGGTCATTGGATTATGCTGGAATATTTATCGTACTGCCGCTGGTGTAGAAAATACCTTCAGTACTTTTACGGAAAAGGAACTGCTCATATTGGAACATCTGTTCAATTTCCGCGCCAACCTTGGTAAAGCAGCGCCAGTGCCGCCATGGCCTGGCTGGCAGCATCAGCTCGTGAAGACTATCAAACTGCCACTCCTGAAATAATTCGTGCAGAGCAGCACTGGATAGAAATTGAAACAGCACTGCGGCAGGTACTGGAGCATGGGGAACTGCTTTTATTCTATCGACCCAAGATTAGCATGGTTAATCACCGGATTACCGGCATAGAGGCGCTGGTCCGTTGGGACAGGAGAGAAAAAGGGATCATTTCACCTTTGGCTTTTATTCCTGTAGCTGAAGAAAGCGGCCAGATTGTACCATCGGGCAGTTGGGTTCTGGATGATGCTTGCGCCAGGCAATCGCGTGGCTTGAGTCTGGACGCCAGAACTTTTCCATTGCGGTTAATATCTCCAGGTTATAACTGCACCAGAATAATTTTATTGAAACCGTAGAAAATACACTGAAGAAGTATGGACTAATTCCGGACATACTGGATCTGGAGATTACGGAATCCATGTTGATGCGGGATCTGAAACGGAATATGGAGCAGTTGCAACTGGTAGTCAGACGGGGGTTGGCCTGTCACGGGATGATTTTGGGACAGGTTATTCATCACTGGAATATTTGCACCAATTTCCCATTACCCGATTAAAGATCGACAAATCGTTTATCAGGAATATTTCCAATGAGCACCGTAATAATACTATTGTAAAGACTAGTGATTAACCTGTCGCATGAGCTGAATATATATGTAGTAGCTGAGGGTGTAGAGACGAAACAACAGGCAGATATACTGTCCGGGATGGTATGTGACGAGTTACAGGGTTATTATTTCAGCAAACCACTCGCAGCCCACGACTTTGAGCAATGGTGGCTGAACTATGGGAACTGAATTGGGGCATGCTTGTGAATTTGTTTCAGTGGAATTTTTCGTGTTACCCGCTCGCTGCATGATGCGCCGTCGGTAAAACAACTGTAACAACGATGGTGTCTGAGATATATCCTTTTTTGTATACTTTGATGCAATGATTCGCCCAAATTATAGAAAGGATCATCGTCGACCAGCGTACAGGCGTAGATATGCATATTTCCACCCTGCTTGACGAGCATCCTGCTGTATGCACACATGAATTTCCGCCGGCTTTCCTCGTTGTGATAATCAATCATGCACTGTTCCGTGATTTGCGGCACGTTAGCTGAGGAGCGTGGAGTTAGAAAATCAGGGAATGCCACCAGCGGGATGTCTGCAGGCAAACCATTGCTTAAGAACAATCTCCGGTACCTGTGTTCGACATTCACTTTATCTTCGCTATTGGTCATTTGCCGGGCGACAGACAGGGTAAAACCAGTCCGATGCAGTAAACGTAACCCGTCCAATGCCTTGTGAAAATTCCCGTCACCCCTGCCGGCCTCGTGGCGTTTTGCCTCCGGATAATCCAGACTGACACGAAAGTGTATTGGATGAGGATTATTTGCCAAAGGAGTGATTGTATCTATACGCCGGATGAGTGGTTCGGTACCGTTGGTCAATACCAGACAGGGACGATGCTGTGAGGCATAGTCCAGAATTTTTATAAAATCCTTGACGATAAAAGGTTCACCTCCAGTAAACGAAAACTGTTTGACTCCCAGCGTCACTGCTTCATCGATATAAGGTACTGCATCCGCCAGGCTGATGCGTTGCAGACGGTTATCACCTGGCCTGGATCCCTCCAGACAAAATGGGCATGAGAGATTACAGGCAGTACCGGTATGAAACCACAATTCTTCCAACCCATGCGAATCAGTATAACCAATACCATCTTTTACCGGTCGTTTGAATGATTCGTTTTTCTTTAGTATTTCCAATATCAGCACCATTTTATTCTGGGTGTCAAAATAAGACGCTTCAACTAAATGTTTGTTACATAGTATCTCCGGGCGTAACAATTTGAATGCTGATACGTCTCTTCACCAGGCACATTCCCAACGGGTTGAGAGGCATACAGGTGAAAAAATCAAAGATCATATTGGCAATTATTGTTGTAATTGTCATCAGCGCGTTTTTCCTGTTTGATTTTCATCAATACTTCACTTTCGACTATTTTCAGCGGCAAAAAAACATATTGGACGAGTTAGTTTTACAAGAACCCGTCATATCCGGATTAGTGTTTTTTTCTTTATATGTGTTGATTGCTGCTCTCTCATTGCCTGGGGCAGCGATTATGACCCTTGCTGCCGGTGCATTGTTTGGTTTGCTGTGGGGCACGTTCCTGGCGTCATTCGCATCCACAATTGGCGCTTCACTGGCTTTTTTGATTTCCAGATTCCTTTTCCGGGATTATGTACAGAGACGCTTTCACCGGCAAATGCAGATAGTGAATGAAGAAATTGACAGGGAAGGAGCTTATTATTTGTTCACATTGAGACTGATACTGGTCTTTCCATTTTTCGTCGTCAATCTGGTCATGGGGCTGACAAAAATCCAAGTATGGACTTTTTTCTGGGTTAGCCAACTAGGTATGCTGGCGGGATCAATTATTTATGTAAATGCTGGAACACAGCTTGCAAAACTGGATTCCTTACAAGGTATTTTATCTCCCCCGCTACTACTGTCATTTATTTTGCTTGGTTTGTTTCCTTTACTGGCAAAAAGGGTTATTGAGGAAATCAAGCATCACAAAGTACTGCGTAGATATAATAAGCCATTACGCTTTGACCGTAATCTGGTCGTAATTGGTGCCGGATCGGCCGGTTTAGTGGCTGCTTATATCGCCGCAACGGTAAAAGCGAAAGTCACGTTGATAGAAAAACATAAAATGGGTGGTGATTGTCTGAATACCGGCTGTGTGCCATCCAAAGCGCTGATACGCTCGGCAAAATTTGCTGCCGATGTTAAGCGGGCAAAAAATCTTGGTTTTGCCCGTGTAGATATGGATTTCAATTTTGCTGATGTCATGGATCGTGTACATAAAATTATCAAGCGCATAGAACCACATGATTCTGTTGAGAGATATACAAAATTGGGCGTGGAGTGTGTTCAGGGTGAAGCAAGTATCACTTCTCCTTATACAGTCGAGGTCAACGGTAAAACTATCACGACGCGTGCCATTGTCGTTGCCACGGGTGCCCGTCCCTTTGTGCCACCTATAGCAGGTCTTGACCAAGTCAAATATTTAACATCCGATTCTGTATGGAGTCTTAATGAATTGCCGCAACGCCTGGTAGTACTGGGAGGTGGTCCAATAGGGTGCGAGATGGCGCAGGCTTTTTCAAGACTCGGTAGTGCAGTGATGCTAGTGGAGATGGGCGATCGCATTATGCCCAGAGAAGATGAAGATGTCTCAGTGCATCTTGTCGCACGCTTCAAAAATGAAGGTATCAGGGTTCGCACTGGACATACTGCAAAAGTCATTAAAATTGAAGATGGAGAAAAATGGCTTGTCTGTGATAATTATGGAAAAAATGAAAAGATTGCGTTTGATGAAATCCTGATCGCCATCGGCCGCAAAGCCAATACCGCTGGTCTTGGTCTGGATGAACTGGGTATCCGTTTGCGACAGAATGGCACGATTGAAACTAACGAGTATCTGCAAACATCAATACCCACTATTTTTGCCAGCGGTGATGTCACCGGGCCGTACCAATTTACCCATACGGCAGCACATCAGTCCTGGTATTCCAGTGTCAATGCGTTGTTTGGTTTTGTCAAAAAATTTAAGGTGGACTACTCGGTTATCCCATGGACGACATTTGTTGATCCGGAGATCGCCCGTGTAGGACTCAATGTGCAGGAAGCCAAAGAAAAAGGAGTCGAACATGAGGTCACAGTATTTGGATTTCCGGAACTCGATCGTGCCATCACTGATGAAGCGGATCATGGATTCATTAAGGTCCTTACTGTTCCGGGAAAGGACCGGATCCTGGGAGTAACTATTTTTGGTGAACATGCGGGAGAATTGATATCAGAGTTTGTATTGGCCATGAAGCAGGGTATTGGCCTCAACAAAATTCTGGGAACGATCCATGCTTATCCAACGATGACGGAAGTCAATAAATATGTGGCCGGGAAATGGCGACGCAATCATGCGCCTGAACGCATACTGCAATGGGCCGCAAGAATACATGATTTACGGAGAGGCAAACCGGAAGTAACTTTTGAATCAAATAATTCGACCAGGAAAAAACTGCTGGAAGCCCTGACGAGTGATGAGTAATGAACATTCAGAACTCTGAAAAGTTAATCCACCCAACCATGCATAGATTACAATGCGCGGAAATCTGGGGCGGCATTGAAAAAGAAAAGACGGATATTGCCAGTCCCGGTATCCGCGCTTCGCTCTTTGCTTCTTCAGGCGCAGGCGCCAAAGGTGGTGATATTTATTACCTGACACTGTGTAACAGTACAAACATCACCCGGATGGTAATAGCCGATATCGCGGGTCATGGCGAGATCGTCAGTGAAATAAGCCAGTCACTCTTCCGGTCACTTAAAAAATACGTGGATAATCTGGATGGCGGCAATATCCTTGCTGACCTGAACCAGGTGGCAATTGCCAAAGGTATTGATGCAATTAGCACAGCCGCGATTGCCACTTATTACAGTCATGACGGGAGTTTTTCTTTTGTTTATGCGGGACATCCGCCGATATTATTCAAAAGCAGGTATAAAAATGGATGGCAAGAGGCCAGGGTCAGGGATGAAAAGGTAAACAAGTTAGTAAATATCCCGCTTGGCGTAGTGTCTGATGCATCCTATCTTCAGGATTCCGTTATTTTGAAAAAAAATGACAGGTTAATAATGTATACAGACGGACTGCTTGAAACTCCCTCATCCAATGGCGAGCCATTTGGCATGCAACGGCTGCTGGAAACTCTTGATAAGCACGGAAATAAACCGTTGGAGGAACTGCGTGATATTACCATCAGTAGATTGTATGAGTATGCCGGGAACAAGCTGGATCATGATGATGTGACCCTGTTGTATATCGAAATTCAATAGTTATACGGTCAAGGTTAAATGATTCTTGAAAAGTAGAGCTTTAATGAGCAAAACATTACAACAACCCGCAGGAGCCGTACAAAAAGTGTCGTATTTAGGTGCTATCGTAGGTTGTGCCTCCTGTTTTCTGTTATTGGGCACAATGGGTGCCGCTATAGGGCTGGGTTTTCTGGGCCAATTTGAAGGGATTTTGATTAATAAATTATTGCCGGCCTTTGCTGGCATCGCCATGTTGAGCACCATAGCTGCGTGGCTATCTCACCGGAAAAATTTTCGTTTGTTAGCTGGTCTGGCAGAGCCGTCAATGATACTGGCCACGCTTTATTTATTCTGGACAGACAACTGGAGCACTTATATGTTTTATCTGGGGCTTATCCTGATGCTTGTTGTTGCGCTATGGGATATTGTTTTTCCAGCTTCAAGACAATGCAATGTTTCGCAAGTAATCAAATGATTCCGGCAACTGAAACAATTAATACTTTGTTATCCACGCTGATCTGTCCGCAGTGCGGCTATCGCCAAACCGAAATAATGCCCATTGATTACTGCCAGTGGTATTACGATTGCTTGGGTTGCAAGACCACTCTCAGCCCAAAGGCAGGCGATTGTTGCGTTTTCTGCTCCTATAGTTCCAATAAATGTCCATCAAAACAGAAATGCGGCACATCATGCACTGATGTAAATTTGTAAATCAGGAAATACCAGATGATAAAAATTTCCATCATCATTCCTGTATTAAACGAATCCGGTTGTATAGAAGAAAATTTGCGTTGGCTTCAACTACTGCGGCAGAACGGTCATGAAGTCATCGTTGTGGATGGCGGCAGCACAGACAACACAATGAAAATTGCCAGCCATTATGCAGACAAGGTTATAGCACACGATCAGGGACGGGCATTGCAAATGAACGCAGGCGCAACTGCTGCCAGCGGCGATCTGTTTTTGTTTGTGCATGCGGACACCAGATTACCGGCGTTGGTCGATCATTTGCTTCGAGCAACTGCAATAGACAACGAAAAATTCTGGGGTTTCTTTCGGGTCAGATTGTCAGGGAAAAGTGTTTTGTTCAGGATTATCGAGTTTTTTATGAACCAGAGATCGCGTCTTGGTAAAACTGGCACTGGCGACCAGGCCTTGTTTGTTACACGTAATTTGTTCAGGCAGGTAAACGGTTATGATGAAATTCCATTGATGGAAGATATTGCGATATGCAAAAAACTGAAAAAACTTTCCCAACCAATATATATGAATATGCCTGTTCTCACCTCAAGCCGGAAATGGGAAGCACAAGGCGTTATTTCAACTGTTTTATTGATGTGGCGATTGCGTCTGGCCTATTTTCTGGGAGTCAATCCGTCATTGCTGGCAAAAAAATATTATGGATAATCGGGGCGTTCTCATCATATTTACACGTACGCCGGTTCCCGGACAAACCAAGACCCGGCTGATTCCATCGCTGGGCGCAGATGGCGCCGCTACACTGCATACCCGTATACTTCTTAATACATTACAGGAAGCCAGCCGGTCTTCATTCTCCGCCATCCAGTTATGGTGCGCTCCTGTTATTGAGCATCCGGTATTTGGTTCATGTGCTGAAACATTTTCTACTGCGTTTCATTTGCAAACAGGAAATGATCTGGGGTTGCGTATGTATAACGCATTGAAACACGCACTGAATGAATTTTCTTTTGCTGTTATTGCTGGCAGCGATTGTCCTGATCTGAATACGGAAATATTGAATCAGGCCTATACTGCACTGGCGGATGGACAGGATGCTGTCCTGGGCCCATGTGAAGATGGTGGTTATTACCTGATAGGTTCTCGTCATCCTGAATATGGCATCTTCAAGGACATAGACTGGGGTTCAGAAACTGTGACGGAAACAACCCGCGAGAAATTCAGGACACTCGGCTGGTCTTGGTTGGAAACTGAGAGGTTATGTGATATTGACACCATGGCAGATCTGATACGGTATGAAGCGGCCCGGCATGATGTAGTTATTGGCCTGCCCCAAGTTCTGCGTACACCCCGTTAAGCTAACATAGCTTGTTTTTCATAGTCCATTGGACTCAAGTATCCTGACGTTGAGTGCCGACGTCTCGGATTATAAAACCGCTCGATATAATCAAACACAATCGAGGTGGTCATCACCTGCCTCCTTCGAAAGCTGAAAACTTTACCGTGTGGAGATACTGCGCCAGCACTCGACACCTCAGCGGAAGCATCCGGCAGACCTGAACCGGTCAATTCAGCGATAACTCCGCCCGCAAACGCTCCGCCATTAAATCGACGAACGAACGGACTTTCGCCGACGAGTGGCGGCCTTCGCGGTGCAGGATGTGGGTTGGCACCGGCGGGCTTTCGAACTCGCTGAGCACGATTTTCAGTTTACCAGTCTGCAGCGGCTCGGCAATTTGGTAGGACAGCAAACGGGTAATGCCCAGGCCGGCCAAGGCCGCACTGGCCGCCGAGTCGTTGTCGCTGACGCTCAATATCGGTTGTAACTTGACTGTCTGCGGCAGGCCGTCGCGCAGAAAGCGCATTTCATTATCCGGATTTAAGCCACGCGCCAGGATGATTTGATGCTTGAGCAAATCGTCCGGCGTTTGCGGAATGCCGCGTGCCGCCAAATAGTCGGGCGACGCGCACACCACTCGCCGCACCGCACCGACCCGTAGCGCCCGGTACGACGAATCCGGCAAATCGCCGATGCGGATCGCCACGTCCACGCCTTCCTCCAGCATGTTGACCACCCGGTCGACAAACAGTGCGTTGACTTCCACCGCCGGGTAACGGCGCAAATACTCGACGATGCCGGGCATCACGTACATGCGGCCGAACAAAACCGAGGCGGTGACAGTGAGTTGGCCGCGCGGTTCGGCGTTGATGCCCAGCGCCGCGTCGTCGGCTTCATCGGCCAAGGTGATGATGCGTTTGGCGTCCTCGTAATATTTCTGGCCGGCCTCGGTCATCCGCACGTAGCGGGTGGTGCGGTTCAGTAATTTAACGCCTAATCGCTCTTCCAACGCTGCAACTGCACGCGTCACGGCTGGTGGCGACATGTGTAGCTTGCGAGCGCCGCCGGCAAAGCCTTCCGCTTCGACCACCGCGACATACACGCTCATTAAATGAAGACGATCCACTGATAATTCCATTTATCGAAATAGTTAATTGATAATTCTAACTATTCTTTATTATTTTGC
>JACQHV010000103.1 GCA_016198885.1 Gammaproteobacteria bacterium | reverse complement strand
GTATTGTTAAATAACCAGTTACAACCGATTGGTACAAGAATCTTTGGCCCGGTAACTCGTGAATTAAGGGGTGCAGAATTCATGAAGATTGTATCTCTGGCTCCTGAGGTTTTGTAACCATGCGTAGACTTAAAAAGGGTGATGATGTCTTCGTCCTTCATGGCAAGGATAGAGGCAAGCGGGGAGTAGTATTGAATGTTTTATATGAAGATGAAAAAGTCATTGTGGAAAATATTAATATGGCAAAGCGTCATACCAAGGGAAATCCAATGCAGGGTATTCCGGGCGGTATTATTGAAAAAGAGATGCCCATACACATTTCAAATGTTGCGATCTGGAATCCTGTAACTCAAAAACCGGATCGTATAGGTTTCAAAACACTGAAGGATGGGCGGAAAGTACGCTATTTCAAATCCAATAATGAAGTTGTAGATGTCTGAGGATAATAAAGTTATGCCGAGATTACATGATTATTATCGCGACACTGTAATTCCACAATTGACCAAACAATTTGGTTATAAGTCTGTAATGCAAGTGCCACGTATCAACAAGGTCACCTTAAATATGGGATTGGGTGAGGCTGTAACAGACAAAAAAGTTATTGAACATGCGGTGGATGATCTCAGCAGAATCAGTGGACAAAAACCTGTTGTTACACATGCAAGAAAATCCGTGGCTAATTTCAAGGTGCGAGAAGGCTGGCCAATTGGCTGTAAGGTGACTTTGAGGCGGGATCGTATGTATGAATTTCTGGATCGGTTGATTTCAATTGCGATCCCGAGAATTCGTGATTTTCGCGGGTTCAGTCCGCGGTCATTTGATGGCCGTGGTAATTACAGTATTGGTGTTAAGGAACAAATTATTTTCCCGGAAATCGATTATGACAAGATTGATACACTGCGCGGTATGAATATCACCATCACGACAACCGCTCGCACAGATGAAGAAGCGCGCGCATTATTAACGGCATTTAAATTTCCATTACGCAATTAATTAAGGGTAGTTTCAATATGGCAAAGAGTTCCATGGTTAATCGTGAGATCAAGCGTATGCGCCTCGTCAAGAAATACGCTGTTAAAAGAAAAGAACTCAAGGCAAAGGTTAAAAATATGTCGCTTAGTGAAGAAGAACGCAAGGAGGCGCGCAAAAAATTGAATATGTTGCCACGTGATTCCAACCCGGCCCGTATACGTAACCGTTGCAATATAACCGGTCGTCCACATGGTTATTATCGTAAATTCGGCCTGGGTCGTAATAAATTACGTGAGGCTGCCATGCGTGGCGATATACCGGGACTGGTGAAGGCAAGTTGGTGAAATAAGTTATAAATCACAAGATATGAGTTATAAGAGATTAATGAAATGAGTTTACAAGATCCGATTTCCGATATGTTGACCCGTATCCGTAACGGACAGGCGAGATCCAAGGTTGCGGTGAATATACCGTCATCGAAGCTCAAAGTTGCCATTGCAAATATCCTCAAGGAAGAAGGATATATAAATGATTACGAGATCTCTAAAGAAGGCGGTAAGCAGGTTCTTACAATTGAACTCAAATATTATGAAGGCAAACCTGTGATTGAAATGTTGCAACGTGTTAGCAAACCTGGTGTGCGTAGATATAAAACAGTAAATGATCTGCCAAAAGTGCTCGGTGGTCTGGGGACGGCAATAATCTCTACCTCAAAAGGAGTAATGACGGACAAAAGTGCACGCGCCCAGGGTATCGGTGGTGAAATATTATGTATTGTAGCTTGATGGGGTAAGGCAATGTCACGAATAGCTAATAATCCTATTGCATTACCTGCCGGTGTTGAAATCAACATCAAAGATAATAGCGTAACCGTGAAAGGTAAAAAAGGCGTGTTAACACATGTGGCCCATCCCCTGGTTTCGGTCAGACAGGAAGACAGTCTCTTGAAATTTACTGTAAAGAGTAATTCAAAATCTGCCAGTGCACTGGCTGGTACAACCCGGGCATTGTTGCAAAATATCGTCAAGGGTGTCAGTGAAGGATATGAATGCAAGTTGGAAATTGTCGGTGTGGGTTATCGCGCTCAGGTTCAGGGTAAGAAATTGAATCTGACATTGGGATATTCGCACCCGGTCAACTTTGATATTCCGGACGGGATTACGATTGAAACGCCGAGCCAGACGGAAATTATTATCAAAGGAGTAGACAAACAAAAGGTTGGGCAGGTTGCGGCGAATATCCGTAATTATCGGCCACCGGAACCTTATAAAGGTAAGGGGGTGCGTTATATGGATGAAATCATCATTCGCAAGGAAGCCAAGAAGGCCTGATTTAAAATATGAATAAGAAGACAGCAAGATTACGTCGTGCAAGACGGGGCCGGACCAGGATTAAATTATGCGGGATTACCCGTCTTTGTGTACATAAAACGCCCAGGCACGTTTATGCACAGATCATTGCGCCAAACGGATGTGAAGTTTTGACCAGCGCATCCACGCTGGACAAGGAGGTTAAAAAACAGATTAAGTATAGCGGTAATATCGAAGCCGCTTCGATTGTTGGAAAGGTCTTGGCTGAACGTGCAAAAAAAGCAGGAATCACGAAAGTTGCATTTGATCGTTCCGGTTTTAAATATCACGGCCGAATCAAAGCTCTTGCTGATGCCGCCCGTGAACAAGGTATGGAGATATAGAGGTTTTAATCAATGGCAGTCACTGATTCAATTACTGGTAACGAAGGTCTGCGAGAAAAGCTGGTAGCAGTCAACCGTGTCGCCAAGGTTGTGAAGGGTGGAAGACAATTCGGTTTTGCTGCTTTGACAGTCGTTGGTGATGGTAATGGCAAGGTAGGATTTGGCCGTGGCAAGTCACGCGAAGTGCCTCTCGCTATTCAAAAAGCGATGGAGAATGCACGGCGCAATATGGTGTCTGTTCCTTTGAATGGAGGTACCCTGCATTATGCAGTTACCGCGCAACATGGTGCGGCCAAGGTCTTTATGCAACCGGCCTCTGAAGGCACTGGTATTATTGCGGGCGGTGCAATGCGCGCGGTATTTGAAGTGGTGGGCATACAAAATGTGCTGGCCAAGTGCATTGGTTCTACCAACCCGATTAATGTAGTACGTGCCACACTCAAGGGACTGCAATCGATAGCTTCTCCTGAATACATTGCGGCCAAACGTGGCAAAACAGTTGCAGATATACTGGATTAAACATGGTTAAGAAGGTCAAACAACTAAAGGTCACGCTCAAGCGCAGCACTAACCGGCGTGTTGCTGCACACAAGGCCTGCGTTACCGGCCTGGGTCTGCATCGAATCGGTCATACAGTGACGGTTGACAATACACCTGAAAATCGTGGAATGATTAATAAAGTGTCCTATCTGCTCTCAGTCGAGGAAGCATGAAATGAGATTAAATACACTAAAACCACAGGCAGGAGCCAAATCCCAACGTAAGCGCGTTGGTCGTGGTGGCGGATCTGGTCATGGCAAGACAGCAGGACGCGGTCATAAGGGTCAGAAGGCCCGTGCTGGGGGTTATCACAAGATCGGATTTGAAGGTGGCCAGATGCCGCTGCAACGTCGTTTGCCTAAACTTGGTTTTCGTTCTCAACTGGCGAAAATAACAGCAGAAGTGCGGTTGCACGAGCTTGCCAAGGTGAGTGCGGAGATTATTGATCTTGCGTCTCTGAAATCAGCCAATCTTGTCACCAGTAACATCAAACGCGCCAAAGTGATTGCATCAGGCAAACTGGATAAGGCAGTAACCATAAAAGGATTGGGTGTAACCAAAGGTGCCCGTGCCGCCATTGAGGCAGCTGGTGGAAAAGTGATCGAGGAATAAATGTCAGTCGCAAGTCCGGCAATACCAGGTGGTCTGGCAGGATTAGGCAAGCTTAAGGAGCTGCGCCAACGGCTTTTGTTCGTCCTGATCGCATTATTTATTTTCAGGATAAGTACCCATATTCCAGTACCCGGAATTGATCCACAAGCGTTGACAGATCTGTTTAACCGCCAGAGTGGCACCATCCTTGATATGTTTAACATGTTTTCTGGTGGCGCGTTGCGGCGTTTGTCTGTCGTTGCGCTGGGAATCATGCCGTATATTTCGGCCTCAATTATTATGCAATTGTTGTCTTTCATTGATCCAAATTTGAAACAATTACGCAAAGAAGGGGAATTGGGCCGGCGCAAGATTACACAGTACACCCGTTATGGAACGGTGTTGCTGGCGACATTTCAGGCCTTTGGTGTCGCCGTTGCCCTGGAAGGGCAGAATGTCGTACTAAATCCAGGTATTAGTTTCCGGGTAACTGCGGTTGTCACACTGGTGACTGGCACAATGTTTCTAATGTGGCTGGGTGAACAGATCACCGAGCGTGGTGTGGGTAACGGGATTTCCATGATTATCTTTGCTGGCATAGTTGCGGGCCTGCCTGCAGCTGTTGGCGGCACACTGGAATTGTCCCGCACCGGAGAAATGCATTTACTCGCGGTATTTGGTTTGTTTGCCCTGGCCATCGTGGTAACCGGTTTTGTGGTGTTCGTTGAGCGCGGCCAACGCCGGATTACAGTGAATTATGCCAAACGCCAGGTGGGTAGAAAAATGTATGCAGGTCAATCAAGCCACCTGCCATTGAAGCTGAATATGTCT
This sequence comes from Gammaproteobacteria bacterium, assembly GCA_016198885.1. Taxonomy (GTDB): domain Bacteria; phylum Pseudomonadota; class Gammaproteobacteria; order Eutrophobiales; family Eutrophobiaceae; genus JAENIZ01. Next base: position 608 of record JACQHV010000103.1, on the reverse strand, counting down.
GGTGTAATACCACCAATCTTTGCATCCAGCATTATTTTATTCCCGGCGACACTCGCGAGCTGGTTCGGGCAGGGCGAAGGCATGAACTGGCTGCAGGATATGGCAACAGGATTATCACCGGGACAGCCGGTGTATGTGTTGTTATATGCTGCCTTTATTGTTTTCTTTTGTTTCTTTTATACAGCAGTCGTTTTTGATCCCAGGGAAACGGCAGAAAACCTGAAAAAATCCGGTGCATTTGTGCCAGGCATGCGTCCAGGTGAACAAACGGCACAGTATCTGGACAGCATTCTGACCAGATTGACAATGGCCGGTGCGGTCTATATTACCTTTGTCTGTCTGTTGCCCGAATTTTTGATCTTGAAATTCAACGTACCGTTTTATTTTGGTGGCACATCATTGCTGATTATCGTCGTTGTTGTGATGGATTTTATGTCACAAGTCCAGGCCCATTTGATGTCACATCAATACGAGGGTTTACTGAAGAAGGCGAATCTGAAGGGCCTTGGCAGGCGATCGAGCTAACAGAAAGATTTGTGGGGAGAACTGTGATGAAAGTAAGGGCATCAGTCAAAAAGATGTGTCGTAATTGCCGGATCATCCGCCGC
>JACQHV010000098.1 GCA_016198885.1 Gammaproteobacteria bacterium | reverse complement strand
CGGCATGCAGACCATGGCGGAACAACTTGGGGGTCGCGTTGAGACTTCTGCTATCCGCGAATTTGGTTATGCGCGGGTCCGTGCCCGTGGTCATTCCCGTTTATTACAGAATATCCAGGATGATACTAATGCAGAAGGGCATGGTCTGCTGGATGTCTGGATGAGTCATGGTGACCGCGTGATCAGGATGCCGGAAGGATTCAATGTGATTGCGTCGACCGACAACTCTCCGATTGCAGGCATGGCTGATGAATCAAGAAAATTCTATGGTCTGCAATTTCACCCGGAAGTTACTCATACCAGACAGGGTTCAGCGATACTGCAACGTTTTATACACGACATATCCGGATGTAGTACGTTGTGGACAACCGAAAACATTGTGGATGATTCCATCCGCTCAATACAGAATCAGGTAGGCAAAGATCAGGTATTACTGGCCCTGTCTGGCGGTGTTGATTCATCTGTAGTCGCAACACTGTTACACGAAGCGATTGGGAATCAATTGACATGCGTATTTGTTGATAATGGTTTATTACGTATGAATGAAGCAGAGCAGGTACTGACTACATTTGCCAATACTATGGGCGTGCATGTCATCAAGGTTGAGGCGGAAAAACGGTTTCTTGAAGCGCTTGCCGGCGTACCTGACCCAGAAGAGAAAAGAAAGATCATCGGCCGGGAATTTATTCAGGTATTTGAAGAGGAAGCAGACAAACTCAAAGATGTGAAGTGGCTTGCGCAGGGGACAATTTATCCCGATGTAATCGAATCGGCGGGAGCAAAAACCGGCAAGGCACATGTCATCAAATCTCACCATAATGTTGGCGGGCTGCCTGAAGCCATGCAACTTGACCTGATTGAACCCTTGCGTGAACTCTTCAAGGATGAAGTGCGCAATCTGGGTATTCGGCTCGGGTTACCACGCGAAATGGTATACCGGCATCCATTTCCGGGACCCGGACTCGGTGTGCGCATCCTGGGCGAGGTGCGCAATGAATATGCGGATATGCTGCGTAAGGCAGATGCCATATATATAGAAGAACTGCGTAAACAGAATCTGTATGACAAGGTCAGCCAGGCTTTTGCCGTTTTCCTGCCGGTGCGTTCGGTAGGCGTGATGGGTGACAGCAGAAAATACGAATATGTCATCTGCCTGCGCGCCGTCGAAACCATCGATTTCATGACGGCCCATTGGGCAAAACTGCCTTATGAATTTCTTGAGTCCGTTGCGAACAGGATCATCAATGAGGTGAGCGGCATATCCCGTGTGACCTACGATATTTCCAGTAAACCTCCCGCAACCATTGAATGGGAGTAGCGGCGCAGAGCGCCGCGTGAAACGTTATTCGTGAAGCGTATTTCGTTTTGGTTTCAGCCCGCGCTTCACGTTTCACGTTTCACGCTTCACGAGCAATGAAAGACAATACGCAACTAACAGCCGATGAATACTGGATGGAAAAAGCCCTGGTCCTTGCCCGGCAGGCCGAGGCAGCAGGCGAAGTCCCCGTCGGCGCTGTGTTGGTATTAAATAATGAATCTGTCGCGCAGGGATGGAATCAGCCGATCTCCAGAAATGATCCATGCGCCCATGCCGAAATTATTGCCTTGCAAGACGCCGGGCGCATACTCAAAAATTATCGGTTATGTGACACAACCCTGTATGTCACACTGGAACCCTGTGTCATGTGTGCGGGTGCCATCGTACATGCACGGGTCGCGCGTGTGGTGTTCGGTGCCTATGACCGCCGGGTTGGCGCCGCAGGCAGTGTTTTTAATATTCTGAATTCAAATCGCCTGAATCATCATCCGGCAATTTGCGGTGGGGTTCTCGAAAAGGAGTGTGTTGAGATTTTGCAGGAATTTTTTGAACAGCGGCGCGGAACAGATTAATGCCGGATTCGGTGCTCCATGACATGGCGGAACGTCTGGGACATTTGTTGCTCCAGGGGAATGAATATCTTGTTACCGCAGAATCTTGCACGGCAGGGGGGTTGGCTGAGATTATCACCCGCATTCCCGGAAGTTCACAGTGGTTTGAACGTGGTTTTGTGACTTATTCTGATATCGCCAAGCAGGAACTTTTAGGGGTCAGTCATGATACGCTCGACCAATTCGGCGCAGTGAGTGAAGAGACAGTCTGTGCCATGGCGGAAGGGGCATTGTTGAACAGTCATGCACAGGTCAGTGTCGCAATCACCGGCATTGCCGGCCCGGACGGTGGGTCAGAACAGAAACCGGTGGGCACAGTCTGCCTCGCGTGGATGCGACAGGGCGAAGGCCCTACGGTTAGCCGGGTATTATTCAATGGTGATCGCCTCCAAATCAGACATCAGGCCTGTCTGCTGGCCCTGCAAGGGCTCATCGATATGCTTGAAAAAGAGTAACGAGTGAAAAGTCATAGGTTACAAGAGGTTCGAGTAATTAAACTTCAGGGATACCTGATACTTGTGACTTATAACTCGTAACTGTCTTATGCCCCGCCTCTTCTTTGCCCTCTGGCCGGATGACGACACACGGAAACAATTGCAGCTTGTGATGCAATCCATACCCCGCTTAAGGGGTAAGGCAGTCCAGCCGGAAAATCTGCATATTACCCTGGCCTTTCTGGGCCAGGTGAATGATGAAATGGTCGATGGTCTTGAGGTCGCCGCAATGCAAATAAAGGCAAGGAGATTTGAGCTGAAACTGGATACCATTGGCTGGTGGCGCAAGGCGGGAATTCTGTGGATGGCCCCGGCAGTCATACCTGAGGAACTGGACTTGCTTGTTGCCCGTGTTAACGAAGTTTCAAAAGAATGCGGGATAGCACTGGATGGGCGTCCCTTCAAACCGCATCTTACCCTCGCCCGTAAAGCAGTATTGGCAAACCATCAAATTCAGAACCTGTCTGTAAATTGGCAAGTAAAGGATTTTGCACTCGTTCAATCGATTACACACCATTCTGGCGCACAATACAGTGTTCGACGCAGTTATTCCCTATTGAGCTAGGCCAGCGTGTGAAATTTGTGGGATAATAAATTTCCTATAAACCTCAATTTGGTGAGCAAATCAATGGACGAAAAGAAGAAACAGGCACTGGGGATAGCACTCAGTCAGATTGAAAAACAATTCGGTAAAGGGTCGGTCATGCGGATGGGTGATGCAGGGGTGATCCGCGATGTAGAGCCAGTATCTACCGGGTCACTCGGGCTGGATATCGCCCTGGGCGTTGGCGGGTTACCGCGTGGCCGTGTTGTAGAGATCTATGGGCCGGAGTCATCCGGCAAGACAACACTGGCGCTGCATGTGGCTGCCGAGATACAAAATGCAGGAGGGACTGCAGCATTTGTTGATGCCGAGCATGCCCTGGACCCGGCGTATACGGAAAAACTGGGTGTTCGGATAGACGATTTACTGGTATCCCAACCGGATACGGGTGAACAGGCGCTTGAGATCACGGACATGCTGGTGCGCTCCGGCGCGGTGGATATAGTCATTATCGATTCAGTGGCTGCCTTGACGCCAAAGGCCGAGATTGAGGGCGAGATGGGTGACAGTCACATGGGCCTCCAGGCCAGGTTGATGTCGCAGGCCTTACGAAAGCTTACGGCCAATATCAAACGATCCAATACCCTGGTGATCTTCATCAATCAGATCCGCATGAAGATTGGCGTTATGTTCGGTAACCCGGAGACCACTACTGGCGGTAATGCACTGAAATTTTATGCCTCGGTGCGTCTGGATATCAGGCGTATCGGTTCCATCAAGAAAGGGGACGAAGTTATTGGTAATGAAACCCGGGTCAAAGTAGTCAAAAACAAGGTAGCTCCACCTTTCAAGGAGGCGGTATTTGATATCCTGTACGGCGAAGGGATTTCCAGAGAAGGCGAGATTATAGAACTTGGCGTACAACATGACCTGATTGAAAAAACAGGGGCCTGGTACAGTTATAAAGGTAATCGAATCGGACAGGGTAAAGACAATGCGCGCACGTTCCTCAAGGAAAATCCTGATACTGCCATGGAAATCGAGAAGGCAATAAGAAGCAAGGTATTGCCTGAAATCAAGGCCGTTGATAAAACGGAGGAAGCTGAGGCCTGAGCGGAAATCCGGCAAATATCCGCAAGCGCGCACTCGTATTTCTGGCCAGGCGCGAGCATAGTGCAGCAGAACTGTTACGGAAACTGAAGACACGGGAAGCCGATGATGCGGCCATTAGATCTGTTATTGAAAAACTCCAGAAGGAAGGACTGCAAAGTGATAATCGGTTCATCGAGGCCTTTATCCATAGTCGAGTAGCAAGAGGTTATGGACCTGTCCGTATAACACAGGAGCTCCGCTCAAGGGGCATTAGTGATGACCTGGTCCATCTCCATGTTGATATGCATGATCCAGAATGGCAACAGCGTGCATCCCGTGCGCGCAATAAACGGTTCGGCCATCAACTGCCAACAAACTATCAGGATAAAGCAAAGCAATCACGTTTTTTGCAACAACGTGGCTTTTCCGGGGAGCAAATCCGGCATATTTTAAATGCAGATGATGAATGACGAGCACTACTGAAATTCGAAACACCTTTCTGGATTATTTCCGGGACAATGATCATGAGATTGTCCCCAGCAGTCCGCTCGTACCGGCTAATGATCCAACTCTGTTATTTACCAATGCCGGCATGGTGCAGTTCAAGGATGTCTTTCTCGGTCTGGATAATCGCCCTTATAAGCGTGCTGCAACATCGCAGCGGTGTGTGCGTGCCGGGGGTAAACATAATGATCTTGAGAACGTCGGATATACAGCACGTCATCATACCTTTTTTGAAATGCTGGGTAATTTCAGTTTTGGAGATTATTTCAAACATGAGGCGATTTCCTATGCATGGGATTTTCTGACCAGGGTTCTGCAAGTGCCGGAATCCCGCTTATGGGCCACTGTGTACGAAAAAGACGATGAAGCAGCAGACATCTGGTTAAGGCAGATTGGTATAAACAAGGATCGTTTCAGTCGATGTGGGGTTAAAGATAACTTCTGGTCAATGGGGGATACCGGCCCATGTGGGCCATGCAGTGAGATCTTTTATGATCATGGTGAAGGCATTGCCGGTGGGCCGCCCGGCAGTCCTGATCAGGAAGGGGATCGCTACATTGAAATCTGGAACCTGGTATTTACCCAGTATAACCGCGACGCCGACGGTATTATGGTTCCGATCCCGCACCCTTCTGTAGACACGGGCATGGGGCTGGAACGAATAGCGGCTGTTGTGCAAGGCGTACACAATAATTATGAGATTGATATTTTTAGGAATTTGATCAAGGCCATTAGCAAATTCTCAAACGTTGATACACCTGATCTGATCTCATTACGCGTTATTGCTGACCATATTCGCTCATGTTCATTTCTAATTACTGATGGTGTCATCCCTGCCAATGAAGGTCGTGGTTACGTCTTGCGCCGTATCATCCGCAGGGCAATTCGCCATGGCAATAAATTATGCATCAGGGAACCGTTTTTTCATAAACTGGTCAAGCCACTGAATAAACTGATGGGTGCTGACTATCCGGAATTGAATCGCTCCTGCGAACAAGTCATCAAAGTATTGAAACAGGAAGAAGAACGTTTTGCAGAGACACTTGAACAAGGACTGAAACATCTTGAGTCAGCGGTAGCAAAAATATCCGGCAAGGAGATACCCGGCAATGATGTTTTCAGACTTTATGATACCTATGGGTTCCCTGTTGATTTGACGGCCGACATTGCCCGCGAACGCGGTTTAACCCTGGATATGCAGGGATTTGAAAAAGCCATGTCCGCACAGCGGGAACGCGCAAGAGCGGCAAGCAAGTTTGAAATGGATTTATCAAATATACCTGACGTTGATCAATATACTGAATTCAGCGGTTATGAATCACTGGAACAGGAATGCGCCGTCATCGCATTGTATCAGGACGGTCGAACAGTAACTGAGTTTGCCGAAGGAGAAACCGGGGGAGTCATCCTTAGAACCACCCCCTTTTATGCAGAATCGGGCGGACAGGTTGGTGATCAGGGTCAGTTGGCAGGTCAGGGCATCTTGTTTGAGGTTCAAGATACCCAGAAGCAGGGAAAGGCCCATGTGCATCTTGGTGAGTTAAGGCAAGGCACGCTGAAATTGGGTCAGAGGATAACTGCGCGAGTTGATCAACATAAACGTGTTAATACGGTACGAAATCACTCCGCCACCCATCTGCTCCATGCTGCGTTACGAAAAATATTGGGTAATCATGTTGTACAAAAGGGTTCACTGGTTGCCCCTGACAGACTGCGCTTTGATTTTTCACACCCTGAACCTGTCAGTGATGAGGATTTGCACAAGATTGAATGGCTGGTTAATCTCAAAATACTTGAAAATGTAGAGACAGTTATTGAAATCATGCCTTTGAAGATGGCATTGAAATCCGGCGCCATGTCACTTTTCGGTGAAAAATATGACGATACTGTAAGGGTATTGAAGATAGGTGGAACTTTCTCCACAGAATTATGTGGCGGCACCCATGTCAAGCGTACCGGTGATATAGGTTTTATGAAGATTATTTCAGAGACTGGTATTGCCGCTGGCATTCGTCGTATAGAAGCCGTTACTGGAGAAGGTGCGCTGGCATGGGCCGAGGTCAATCAGCGTAAATTAATGCAAATGGCACAATATCTGAAGGCGGATCGAGAGACTGTGGAAAGCAAGGTGGTTCAGATGATTGAACGTATGCGCAAGCTGGAGAAAGAAGTTGAACAACTCAAGGCCAAACTGGCCAGCAGCGCGGGCGATGATATGGCAGCCGAAGCTTTGGATATTGGCGGGATTAAGGTTATTGCTAGGACACTGGATGGTGCCGACCCCAAGACCTTGCGCGAAACAGTGGATCAGCTGAAAAACAAACTGGGCACTGCCGCTCTTGTGCTGGCAACAGTTCAGGATAACAAAGTAAGTCTGGTAGCAGGTGTCACCAAAGATAAGACATACCTGCTCAAGGCCGGTGAATTGGTCAATTTTGTTGCACAAAAGGTGGGTGGCAAGGGAGGAGGCCGGGCGGATCTGGCGCAGGCGGGCGGAAATGACCCATCCGGACTGGAAGCCGCCCTCGCCAGTGTCCCGGACTGGGTACGGAAGCGTATAGCCTGATATCTCAAGCATTTCATATCCAGACTGATTCCGTTAGAATCCCCCCCTTTTTTGAGATATGTAGATCGTAATCTATGGCATTAATAGTTCAAAAATTTGGTGGCACCTCTGTCGGCAGCGTGGAACGCATTAATGCCGTTGCGGATAAAGTAATTGCCGAGCATAAGGCAGGTAATGATGTTGTCGTTGTCGTGTCTGCCATGGGCGGTGAGACCGATCGGCTGCTGAAATTGGCAAATGAAGTAGCTAGAAACCCGAATAGCAGGGAACTGGATGTCCTGCTGGCCACCGGAGAGCAGGTCACTATTGCATTATTGAGTATTGCACTTGAGGCAAGAAACTATCCGGCATGTTCCTATACCGGAGCACAGGTCCATATCCGGACTGACAGCGCGTATAACAAGGCACGAATTATTGATATTGACGTCGGAAGGGTGAACAAGACCCTGAAAGAAGGGAAGATAGTTGTTATTGCGGGCTTTCAGGGAATCGACGAGCATGGCAATATCACAACTCTCGGGCGCGGAGGGTCAGACACTACGGCAGTTGCAATGGCAGCAGCGCTTAAGGCAGACGAATGCCATATATATACAGATGTTGACGGTGTTTATACAGCTGATCCGCGAATTGTCCCGGCCGCAAGGAGACTTGAGAATCTGACCTATGAAGAGATGCTGGAACTTGCAAGCCTCGGATCAAAAGTATTGCAAATCAGATCAGTAGAATTTGCCAGAAAATATAATGTACAACTTCGTGTATTGTCTTCCTTTAAGGAGGGGCCGGGGACATTGATCACTGGTGAGGATGAAAATATGGAACAAGCATTGATTTCAGGGATTGCCTATAACAGGGATGAAGCAAAACTGACTGTTGTGGGTGTCCCGGATAAACCAGGGATTGCATTCAGTATTCTTGGCCCCATTGCAGATGCCTATATTGAAGTTGATATGATTGTGCAGAATGTAGGTGTTGATAACACGACTGATTTCACCTTTACTGTTCACAGGAATGATTATGAAAAGGCATTGGCTATACTTAAGAAAAATGTGGCGAAATTAGGCACTAAAAATATCACTGGTGATAATCGTATAGTCAAAATTTCCGTCGTTGGTGTTGGAATGCGCTCGCATGCCGGGATAGCAAGTAAAATGTTTGATGCCCTGGCAAAAGAGGGCATCAATATCATGATGATATCCACTTCGGAAATAAAGATTTCTGTTGTTGTGGATGAGAAATACCTGGAATTAGGTGTCAGAACGCTGCACTCCGCATTTGAGTTGGAAAATGGTTCTAATGTGGAAGGAGATAGCAGGGCCTGATATGGTCTGGCTAAATCATGACTCTAATTTATCTGGATAGTTAAAGAGTCTAATCTTTGAAAAAGGAATGAAACAGGAGAAGTTAAGATGTTAATTCTTACACGCAGAGTCGGTGAATCGCTCATGATAGGCGATGATATCAATGTTACTGTGCTTGGTATCAGAGGAAATCAGGTACGCATCGGCGTTAATGCCCCGAAAGAAGTTGCTGTTCATCGTGAAGAGATTTACGAACGTATTCAACAGGAGAAAGCCGGCGGCACACGGAAGGAAGAAGAGTGAATCAACACGAGTCAGGGGCGAGACGGATCGACATAAAGAATAACTTTGTCCCGTCGATGGGGTGAGACTAGATGTCAACCCCCGGGATACTTGGCGAGACAGGGATGGTCGAGCTTAGAATCACTACGACCGGTTTGTCTGTAATAAATTTGATTCTGTAATTCTGGAGAGGTGGCCGAGCGGCTGACAAATCTGCCGGGAGCAGATTTGAACAACGTTGCTAAGCAACGTTGGTCCGAAGGGCGGAGTACAGGCGACTTACATGGTCGTAAGAAGGTAGAGCAACGCAGGAGCAGTTGCCGAGAAGTACGGAGTAGGGCACGGGGGGAGTGCCTTTAGTAGGTAGAAAATTTTTAGTTCCCTAGTTATTTAATTAGGGATTCCCTGGAGAGGTGGCCGAGCGGCTGAAGGCACTCCCCTGCTAAGGG
>JACQHV010000104.1 GCA_016198885.1 Gammaproteobacteria bacterium | reverse complement strand
TTGAATAAAATAATTTTTTTTATCATTTTATTTTCAGTTTTTTACGCTGTGCATAACTCTGCACAGTCCTCTCACGAAAAGACAGGATCCGGGAAAGGCCTGGTAATATTGCTTCATGGTCTTGCAAGATCCGGCGCCTCGATGAGCAAGATGCAGAATGCGCTTGAGAAGGAAAATTTTAAAACCTGCAATATTGATTACCCGTCTACCAGACATCGAATCGCTGTTCTTTCTTCAGAATATGTATTGCCAAAAATCAGGGAATGTATAAGGAATATTGATTCACCATTGAACTTTGTTACACATTCCCTGGGTGGAATCATCGTCCGGTATCTGGCGAAAGAAGAATTGATATCCAATATTGGCCGTGTGGTGATGCTCAGTCCACCAAACAAAGGAAGCGAGGTTGTCAATACCCTGGGGGAAACATGGTTATTTAATTTGATTAACGGCCCCGCAGGAAAAGAATTAGGCACTGACAGCAACAGTATGCCCTTGCAACTGGGCCCGGCGGGTTTTGAGGCGGGCATCATAACAGGAAATAAATCGATAAATCTGATCCTGTCTGCCATGATTGATGGAGAGGATGATGGTAAGGTATCCATAGAAAATGCGAAGCTGGAAGGCATGAAGGATTTTATCGTATTGCCGTTAACCCATCCTTTTATCATGAAAGACGAGTTATGTATAAAGCAGACGATTCACTTTTTAACCTTTGGAGAGTTCATCAAAGATAAAACGTAGATAGCGGACTTTTGTACCTATGCGAGCCACCTGCCTGTTAATACTTATGTTCCTCCATGGTGGCTGTGCATTGAAACCGGCAGACCTGCCAACTGCGATTGAATGTGAAAAGACCCGAACGTTTTACATTATTGGCCATGGCTGGCACACCGGCATCGCCGTGCATCGCGAGGACCTTGAAGAATATGTATTGTCACTGGAGAACGATTCAGGCAATGGAGATTACATTGAGATCGGATGGGGTGATGAGCAGTTCTATCAGGCGAAGAAGGTAACAGCGGGCCTGGTACTTCAGGCAATACTCTGGCCAACCCCCACTGTCCTTCATGTTGTTGATCTTACTGATTCGCCCCAACGCAATTTTCCCGGGAGTGTAGTCATGGAAATATCGGTGCCACAAACCGGGTATGAAAAACTGCTGGCTTATATATCAGAAAGTTTTGCACGTACAAATGATAATAACATCACCAGTCTCGGTCCCGGCTTGTATGGGGAAAGCCGGTTCTACCGTGCGAACGGTGTTTTTCATGCCTTTAACACGTGTAACACCTGGGTTATAAGGGCCATTGAAAGAACAGGATATCCGGTTACCAATGTGAGTGCCGTCACGGCAGAAGATGTATTGTCACAGCTTCAACGTGGTTTGGATGTTACTATGGGCTGCTATTCTGTACGCCGTTATTAATGGCATCACAGGCAAAGTAAAATGATTCTTTCTCTTATTAAACCCGGGTAGTGAATATCCGCCACCTGATTGCATCCATTGATAACAGCCACTGAAATCCCTTTTCCCAATATCTTCATTTATTCTGGGGACAAAGTGATCACTTTTATACTTGTTACGTTTTTGTTTTCGTCGGCATTATTACAATCTGCGTTTTCAGAAGAGATGGAAAGAAGAGACCTTATCACCTTGTTTATGGCGGGCGATGTCATGACTGGAAGAGGAATTGATCAGGTCCTGTCCTATTCAAGTGATCCCCGCCTGTATGAACCCTATATGAAGAGTGCAACGGGATATGTCGAACTTGCCGAAGAATTAAATGGTCCGATTGAAGGACCCGTCAGCTGTTCCTATATCTGGGGGGATGCACTTGGGGTGCTGGATCAGATTCTTCCGGATTTACGGATTATCAATCTGGAGACGAGTGTTACCACAAGTGATGATTACTGGAAGACCAAGGGAATCCATTACAGGATGCATCCCGCCAATGTCTCTTGCCTGAAGGAAGCCCGGATTGATTATTGTTCTCTTGCGAACAATCATACCCTTGACTGGGGATTTGCAGGCCTGGCAGAGACAATCGCAACATTGAACAAGGCAGATATCAAATTTGCGGGTGCCGGAAAAAACCTACAGGAGGCGGGGGCACCGGCAATTATGGATGTTGCCGGCAAAGGCAGGGTGATTGTGTTTTCCTATGGTCTTGAAACAAGCGGGATATTGCCGGACTGGTCCGCAACAGAAAACAGGGCAGGGGTGAATCTTTTGAACGAACTGTCAGACAAGAGCATCCGGGAAATCCAGGTCAAGGTGGAAGAACTGAAAAAGAGCAGGGATATTGTTGTCATGTCTTTGCACTGGGGGAGTAACTGGGGTCATGAAATCCCGGAGGCATATATCAAATTTGCCCACAGGCTTATTAATGAAGCGCATGTCGATCTGGTACATGGCCACTCTGCACATCATGCAAGGGCAATAGAAATCTATAAAGGCAAACTGGTGCTCTATGGCGCCGGTGATTTTCTCAATGACTACGAAGGTATCGGTGGCTATGAAGAATTCCGCAGCGACCTGGTCCTGATGTATTTTGCGGTCATTGATCCGTTGACAGGCGAACTTGTCCAACTGGGAATGACGCCGATGCAGATCAAACGATTCAGGCTGAATCATACCTCGAGAGAAAACGCGTTATGGATCAGGGATACGCTTAACAAGGCAAGCGAGAGATTCGGAACACGGTTTGAATTAGACGAAGATAACACGCTGGCGCTGCCTTGAAAGCTGAAAGAATAAATCATCCTGGTCTTGTCCCGAAAAACGATCGACACTGGGATTTATGATTCTTTTTCGTTGTACCGGCTAAAACCTGAACATGACACCCAGTTCCGGGGCAAAGTCGGTAGCTTCACGGGTAAGACCTATGCCGGTGTTCAGCTTCAGGAACGCCTGATCATGGAAAAACCATTGCAACTCAAAGATCGAGGCCAGGTCTTTTTTATCCCCCTCTAGGGTCATGACCCAATGAAGATTGTCACCGAAACGCTTGAGATACTCGATGGGTTGTAATTTGGGATTATTCGGCATGCCGGAGGCAGGTAAAAATGATTCTCGCCTGGTTCCGGCCCGCTTAAGTGCATGGCGACGCGCACCGTACACTCAGACATCAACCAGGACCTTGAATCCGCCGTAGACCATGCGTTTACAGTCGAAGGGCATCGATTCCGGGCCACACATCTTGGCGATACGCGGATCTTTCATCACCTTGGCGTTGACGCGATCGCGATGCGCGCGCGACTTGAACACGATTCACGAGAAAACCACCGTCTCGCCGCGCTTGAGCTTGATCCTGCGCGGGAACGGCACCGCCATCTTTACATTCAGATCGTCGCCTACGCATTCCCGTAATTCCAGGGCGCCGTGTTCGCGAAATATTTTTCCCGCCTTTTGGGCGAGGCGTCGGTAGGCCGGTATATTTTTCTTCGGTACCGGTAAAACAAATCCATCAACGTAACGCATAAATCCTCCGTAGAAGGTAGTGGGTGAATTCTCTTTCTGAAAACTACGTGTCGAGGGAAGCCTTCGTCAAGTAATCGTCAAGTTGATCAAAGGTTCCGGTCCAACCCTGCTGCATGGACTGGTGACCGTCCTCGAAGGTCTTGTTCTCCAGTTCTGTCGCGGCGTGCGGGGCCCCCTGCACAGTGATCTTTGTCTTTCCTTCATGCTCTCTGAACGTTACTGTCGACAGCGTTTGCAGCGGCCAGTTCGCGTTCCACGGATTGTGGGTCACGCCGCCCGTTTCATCCGAAAAGGAAACGATAAAGACCAGGCGCTCGGGAGCTACAATTTCGCGATAGATAAACTTGCCCCATATGTCACTACCATCGGGCGCCCGCATACCATAGTGAAAGACGCCGCCCGGACGGAGATCGACCTTGCAGGTATGCACGGTGAAACCTTTCGGTCCCCACCAGTGCTTCAGGCGCCCGGGTTCAGTCCACGCTTTCCACACGAGCTCGCGCGGCGCATCAAAGATGCGCGTGATGACGAGTTCACGCTCCGGTGTTTTCGCCGCAGGTTTATTTTTTCCTGCGGGCATGTTTCTTTTTCTTGCCTTGCAGTTTGTGCAGATAGTCGTCCAGGCGATCGAATCTCTGCTCCCAAATAGCGCGATAGTGCTCCACCCAGTGGGCGACCTCCTTGAGCGGCCCGGCCTCAATCCGGCAGGGGCGCCATTGCGCCTCCCTCCCGCGGGCGATCAACCCCGCGTGCTCAAGCACCTTGAGGTGCCTGGAGATGGCAGGAAGACTTATATCGAACGGTTCTGCCAGCTCGGTCACGGATGTCTCGCCCGTCGCAAGGCGGGCGAGGATCGCGCGACGCGTAGGATCGGCAAGGGCGGCAAAGGTGGTGCTAAGATGATCAAGCGGCATAGTTTATTTAACCTGTTAGTTAATTAACAATGTGGTAAAATACAGCTGCATCAGTTACCTGTCAACCGTAATTTCCTGGAAGGCCCTGTCCGGCAGCGTCACCGGGTAATTGATAGCTGCACGGAATACAATAACGGTTACAACAATACGTAATAAGGAGGTCGCATGCAGTCGATCATTACCGTTAAAGATCTCACCAAGATCTACGCCTCGGGCTTCCAGGCGCTCAAAAACATAAACCTGGAGATCCGCACGGGAGAGATCTTCGCCCTGCTGGGTCCGAACGGCGCCGGCAAGACGACCCTGATCAATATCATTTGCGGGATCGTCAAACCGACCACGGGAACAGTGGTCGCTGACGGTCATGACATCGCGCGCGATTTCCGTGCGGCGCGTTCGAAGGTTGGCCTGGTGCCGCAGGAACTGACCACCGACATGTTCGAGAGCGTGTGGGCAACCGTAAACTTCAGCCGCGGCCTGTTCGGAAAACCTCCGGCCCCGGCATATATAGAAAAGGTGCTGCGCGATCTTTCCCTGTGGGACAAGAAGGACTCGAAGATCATGACGCTGTCGGGTGGCATGAAGCGCCGGGTGATGATCGCCAAGGCGCTGTCGCACGAGCCGAAGATTTTATTCCTCGACGAACCCACGGCGGGCGTCGATGTTGTGCTGCGCCGGGATATGTGGGAGATCGTACGGGGCCTGCGTGAAAGTGGAGTGACCATTATCCTGACCACCCATTATATAGAGGAGGC
>JACQHV010000009.1 GCA_016198885.1 Gammaproteobacteria bacterium | reverse complement strand
GCCTTTTTACCGCGCCATCCCTGTGTCCAGCGGCCCCAGAGCAGGATGCCGAAAATAATCCAGGCGAGTATGGAAAACACGGCCTTATGTGCAAGATGCTGGGCGAATATATCATGCAAAAACATCAATCCTGTAGCGAGGCTCAGACTCAGCATGAAGAAACCGATCGCAATGATCTGTATCAACAAATCTTCCATGATCTGCATGGGGGGGAGTTGCATAATATTGGCAGGGCGCTTGGTGCTGATTTGCCGATCCTGCAAGGCGAGTAATGCCGCCTGAAGTGCCGCAATAGTCAGCAAACTGTAGGCGCAGATCGATAACAGCACATGTAAACGCAGTCCCATGGGTGCGGTGTCAGGCAGAATCCTGCTGCTTTGAAAGATGATCTCGAGCAAGAGCGCAAGAGCAGTCAGAGGAAAAATCACTATAGCCAGATTTTCCAGCGGTTTAGTCAAAGCGGCCAGTAACACCATCAGGGAAACCCCCCAGCTCATTAATGACAACGCATTGTAGAACCCCAGATTAAGTCCACCGATGATGTTGATATTTTGATACAACACCAGGCTGTGTAACAGTAAAGCGATAAACCCGAGGACGAGAAATTGTGATTTATGGGGACGCTTTGTTCCATCATCAGTGTAAAACAAGCTGCTGCCCAGCCTTACCGTGGCAAGCAAATAAAATATAATGGCAACGATACTTATGAAGATAATCATTATATGATCCTGAATGGATTTATTTGTATGATTGCATAATTGCAGGTTTCGTTGAAGTTCATTTCTCTGTTTTTCTGTTAACCTGAATCATTGTACGATGTCAGCAAATTATCCTGATAATTAATTATGTATATAGAGTATGTTTGAAAATATTTCTGAACGCCTTGGCCGCATCCTGAAAAATCTTCGTGGCCAGGGCCGGCTCACGGAAGAAAATATCTCCAATTCCCTGCGTGAGGTGCGCATGGCATTGCTTGAGGCCGATGTTGCCTTGCCCGTTGTCAGGGAATTTATAGAGCATGTCAGACAACGCGCCCTGGGGAAAGAAGTAATGACCAGTCTTACACCCGGACAGAACGTTATAAAAATCGTCAATGAGGAACTTGTTTCATTAATGGGGGATGCCAATACCGGATTGAATTTCAATACCCGACCTCCGGCAGTAATCCTGTTAGCAGGTCTGCAAGGATCCGGCAAGACGACAACAGCAGCCAAACTTGCCCGTTATCTGAAGGAACAACTGAATAAAAAATCCCTGCTTGTGAGTTGTGATATCTATCGTCCGGCCGCTATTAATCAATTAAAGGTATTGGCTGATGAGATAAACGTTAATTTTTTCTCCAGTGAAGTTGGTCAGGATCCTGTCTTTATTGCAAAGTCTGCTCTGGATAGTGCACGCAAGAAAAATTATCAGACCTTGATTGTTGATAGTGCAGGACGTTTGCACATTGATGACAGGATGATGCATGAGATTCAGCAAGTGCATGCTGTATTAAAACCGAGCGATACATTGTTTATTGTAGACAGTATGATGGGCCAGGATGCCGTAAATGCCGCACAAACCTTTAATAATACCTTGCGGTTGACCGGCGCTATCCTGACCAAGATAGACGGTGATGCGCGTGGTGGCGCAGCACTCTCTGTCCGGCATGTTACAGGAAAGCCAATCAAATTTATGGGCACGGGTGAAAAGACATCAGCGCTTGTGCCTTTCCATCCGGAACGTATTGCTTCGCGTGTTCTCGGTATGGGTGATGTGCTGAGTTTGATTGAAGAGGTAGAACAAAAGACAGATAAGGAGAAGGCCAGAAAACTTGCTGTAAAATTAAAGAAAGGGAAACAATTCAGCCTTGAGGATTTTCGTGAACAGTTGCAGCAGATGCGCAGCATGGGTGGTATTGGAAATCTGATTGACAAATTGCCGGGTATTCCGGCAATAAAACAGAATGTAGATACTCTGAGAGGAGAAAGGGAATTCACAAAACTCGAGGCGATTATCAATTCCATGACACCTGTCGAGAGGCGCAGGCCTGACATCATCAACGGTTCGCGTAAAAAAAGGATTGCTTCAGGTTCCGGCACACAGATACAGGATGTAAATCGTCTGCTGAAACAATTTAACCAGATGCAGAAGATGCTGAAGCGTTTTTCAAAGAAGGGTGGGATGGTTAATATGCTGCGCGCAATGGGCGGCAAATTGCCTCCAGGCGGTATACCATTCTGATAAACAGGCTGGGTAATACGCTTGTGGAAACACCGTTCTTAACGGATTTAATCCTTTTTTTTGAAGAATTTACGGGTTTTTTTGTCTAAACTGTATTAAGATTAATCCGTAACCTGAATTTATCATGCTGAACTTTATGAATTCACCATGCACATAAAATAATATCCGGACAATAAATAATTGAAACTTCATGTCTGACTACACAGAAAAAAACGCACTTGATTATCATCGCTATCCCAGGCCGGGCAAGATAGAGGTTGTTGCGACCAAACCTCTCGCCAATCAACGTGATCTGGCGCTCGCCTATACTCCGGGTGTGGCTGAACCCTGCAATGCCATCGTTTCAGATCCAGCCGCAGTTGCCGAGTTGACTTCACGTTCAAATCTGGTCGCCGTTATTACCAATGGAACTGCTGTTCTTGGCCTGGGTGATATCGGGCCACTGGCAGCGAAGCCAGTCATGGAAGGCAAGGGTGTTTTATTCAAGAAATTCGCCGGAATTGATGTTTTTGATATAGAGATTAGTGAAAAGGACCCGGACAAACTGGTTGATATCATTGCCAGTCTTGAACCAACATTTGGCGGCATCAATCTGGAAGATATCAAGGCGCCGGAATGTTTTCAGGTTGAGGGCAAATTACGCAACCGTCTCAAGATCCCGATCTTCCATGATGATCAGCATGGCACCGCTATTATTGTTTCTGCAGCCATCCTTAATGCCTTGCGTGTCGTAAATAAAAAAATTGAAGAGGTAAAGATTGTAACTACAGGGGCGGGCGCGTCAGGTATCGCCTGCCTGAAGTTGCTCGTCAGGCTTGGATTGAACAGGGAAAATATCGTTGTGATTGATCGATCCGGAGTGATCTATCGGAACCGTGCAGGCGGTTTGAGTCCACATAAACGGATGTTCGCCACTGATACAAAAGCCCGGACACTCGCAGACGCGATCAAGGGCGCCGATATTTTCCTTGGCCTGTCCGGCCCGGGTGTATTGAAACAGGAAATGGTTCGTGGCATGGCGGAACGTCCGATTATTATGGCTTTGTCAAATCCAATCCCGGAGATCCTGCCGGAGGAAGTCAAGGCAGTACGTCCGGATGCCATTATTGCCACAGGACGTTCTGACTATCCAAATCAGGTAAATAATGTATTGTGCTTCCCGTTTATCTTCCGTGGCGCCCTCGATGTTGGTGCGACTACAATAAATAAGGAGATGCAAATCGCCTGCGTGCAAGCCCTGTCGGAACTGGCCATGGAGGAGGCGCCTGATACTGTGGTTGCGGCCTATGGCGGTATTGATTTGAAATTCGGACCGGAATATTTAATTCCGAAACCTTTTGATCCCCGGTTGATATTAAAACTCGCGCCTGCAACAGCCAGGGCTGCGATGGAAAGTGGTGTTGCCACCAGGCCGATCGAGGACCTGAATGCGTATCGTGATCAATTACTCCGCTATGTCTTTGAATCAGTCATGTTGATGCGCCCGGTGTTTGAACGCGCAAAACAGGCGCCGAAAAGGTTGGTCTATGCCGAAGGTGAAGAACCAAAAATTTTACGCACAATACAATCCATTCTTGATGAAGGCCTGGCTGAACCAATCATTATCGGCCGTACAAAAGTTATTCATGAACGGGTTCATCAATTGGGACTGCGTCTGCGTCCCGGCCAGGATGTTGAAATCATGGATCCCGATAATGATGACCAGTACAGAAATATTCTGGCTGCTGCAAAAGATAAACAGAATTCAATTACGATAAATACCCTGATTGCAGCCAGAATGATTAAACAAGGTCAGGCAGATGGATTGATATGCGGGACAGTTGGGCAGTATCACGAACATCTTCAGCATGTCATTAATGAACTTGGCGTTCGCGCAGATGTAGGACAACCCGCCGCAATGAATATCGTATTATTGAAAAAAGGTGTGTATTTTATCTGTGATACGGCGGTGACTGCCGATCCGACTACCGCGCAGATTGCCGAGATTACAATTCTTGCTGCGGAAGGTGTCCGGCGTTTTGGGATTACACCAAAGGCGGCATTACTGTCCTATTGCAATAATGGAGCAGGTAATTCACCGGCAGTGAGCAAGATGCGTGATGCCCTGGAAATTATCCGTAAACGTGATCCGGATCTGGAGATAGACGGCCAGATGCGCGCCGATGCTGCTTTAATGGAAAGTATTCGTGAAATGGTATTGCCTGGTAACCGCTTACACGGCGGTGCCAATCTGTTGATCATGCCAAATCTTGATGCTGCAAAGATTGCCTATGATTTAATCAAGGTACTCGGTGACGGGACAACTATCGGGCCGGTATTACTGGGGCTCAATCAACCGGTGCATATCATGACTTCATCATCTACCGTGCGTCGCATTTTGAATGCCAGCGCACTGGCCGTCGTGGATGCACAAAAGGGCGATCAAAAACAGGTGAAGCAGGAGATAAATCTGGATCTTCCGATACGCAGAGCCAGCTAGGGAACCAGGGACTGATCAGGTTTAATTCTGGGCCTGATGCGCCTTGATAAAGTTCTCGACAAGTTGTAGTGAATAATCGTAGAGATATTGCAATCCCGGTCCGCTTATCTGCAGGGCACCAATTTGTCCATCAGACCATGTCAGGACTGAGTAAAACGAATTAATATTCTGTGGCAGCGGGACCTTTTGTTTCACTGACAGATTGAGATCATAGGCATAGTAACTGCCCCAGGGTATGTCCACACGCACTCTCAGATCGAGTAATACGGCCTCTGGATTCTCCAGAGCTTCCTCAAAGCTGATGACAGTGAATCCTGCATCACGCAGACGCTGTGAAATTCTGTCCTGAAACCCGGATGTTGTTACACCGTAGCGGAGCATCTCGCCATAATAGTAACCAATCGGGGGATCAACATTGATTGCAATGGTTTTAAGCCCTCTTAATGTAGCGTTGGCATAGGTTTTATAGTCTTCATAGTAGGCCCCCGCGGAGAGGCTGATCAGTAATGCCAGTAGTACGCTGATAGGCAACAAGATACGGTTTTTCATTGCACGCCTCCTCGCTGATTCAAACTTTCCCTGATCTATGACCAGGTTTGTTCGGGATAAGTTTCAACACACAATCAGTGTAGCAGGAAACTAAAACATATCTCAAAATTGATTTACAGCAATTTTTGTCAGAACCAATAACTGACAACACCTTCCCCCAGGCAGGGGGAACGACACCAGGGAAGGAGTCGGTAGAGCGACGCAGGAGCTAAAGCCGAGGCCGGGATGGGGGTTGAGTT
>JACQHV010000099.1 GCA_016198885.1 Gammaproteobacteria bacterium | reverse complement strand
AGAACCAATAACTGACAACACCTTCCCCCTGGCAGGGGGAACGACACCAGGGAAGGAGTCGGTAGAGCGACGCAGGAGCTAAAGCCGAGGCCGGGATGGGGGTTGAGTTTCAGCCATGTTGGACATTTCACCCCTACCTCAATCCTCCCCCTTCAAAGGGGAGGAAAATTAATTTTGAGATAGGTTCTAATCACATTAATTATATTCTGAACGTCTTTTTTCTTTGGTCAGGGATAATTCCTGCGCGTAAACAGAGGTATCACACTTGATATCATTAATATCAAAAAGCAGATCAGACTCCATTCGGCAATACTGAGCCCGATAAAACGCCACTGTACTTCGGCACATTCCCCTGAACCGCTTAATATCATTTTCAGGGCCTGACCCAACGGAAATGACTCAAGCAGGTATTCAACGCCCGGTCCGCATTCAGGGACCTGATCTGCCGGAAGGTGTTCCAGCCAGACCTGACGACCTGCAATTCCAGCGCCTGCAAACGCGATCAGGGTAATCAGACCACAGTAAATTCGACCGGATGTTTGAGTGGGGTTTTGTAGCGTCGCTGTGAGGGCAATCATGGCAATGAGGATATAGGCGATGCGCTGAAATATGCACAGTGGACAGGGTTCCAAACCCTTGATGTGTTCAAGATACAATCCAAAACCCAGCAGGCAGATACAGGCCAGAAAGACAAGAAAATAAAACGATCGTGAAGAATATAAACTACTCATTTGAATGTATATCTTTAGTTAATATAACCACGCAAAAACTCCGGTACGCGTTCTTCCAGCCAATAACATGATTGCCATGGTAAATGACCGCTGATAAAACCCACATGTCCACCACCCTTCGAGAGTTCAAGGATGACATTATCAGGTAATTCGACATCCCGCGGGATTGCATCCGGTGTTAAAAATGGATCATCCTCGGCATGCAGGATGAGTGTTGGAACCTTTATTAAAGGTAAATACTGCCGGGAACTGCATGTGGAATAATAATGTTCACTGCTTTTAAAGCCGTGTAGAGGAGCAGTGACAAAGTTGTCAAACAGATGAAAGGTGTTCCAGTTTGGCACATCCTTAATGGAGAATGGGGCATCATTTCTGACCCTGAATTTATCAATAATTTTTTTCTGCAGCCGTTTCAGTAAATGCCATTGATATAACTTCGAGAAACCCTGATTTAGCCGGTCGGCCCCGGCGGATAATTCAAAAGGCACAGATATCGCAACTGCCGCTCTGAGTATTGCATTATCCTGGTCTTCACCCAGGTATTTTAATAATGTATTTCCTCCCAGGGAGAATCCGATAGCTGCAAGCAGCGAATCCGGATGACGCGCATGCAATGTCCGGATCAGAAACCGCAGATCGCCGGTTTCCCCTGAGTGATAACTACGCGCCTTGCGATTGTGTGTCCCGCTGCAACCCCGAAAGTGCATGAATACAGCACGCCAGCTGTTATTATGCAGAGAATATAAAATTCCTTTTGCATAATGTGAATTGATCGATCCTTCCAGGCCGTGCAGTACAATTACAATCGGGCCTGCTTTTTGTGCTGTCCAGACCAGATCGAGAAAATCATTTTCGGGTAATTCCAGGCGTTCCCATTCAAGCTTGAGAGCCGGTAAATGGCGTGTGAAACTTGGCCAGATTGTCTGCGCGTGTGCGCCACGCAACCACCAGGCGGGCCTGAAACAGGATGTTCTTATCATTAATTATTGTTAATTTTAGTTTAATGCAGTTTCAGGAACTTTTGTCTTATTCAATATGCCGCTTAACAATATCATGATAAGCGTCAATTCTGCGGTCACGAAGGTATGGCCAGATGCGCCTGATGGTATCCGTCTTTCCGGCATCAATTTCCGCGATGATAACGTCTGCCTTATCTATTGGCGCCTTGGCAAGAATTTCACCCTGTGGACCTGCAATAAAACTCGATCCCCAGAAATTTGCACCCCTGGTTTTTTCTGTGGGATCATTCTCATGACCGATACGATTACTGACGATCACAGGCAGACTGTTGGCAATGGCATGTGATTTCTGGATCGTCATCCATGCATTACGCTGTCTGACTTTTTCTTCTTCGGTGTCGTTGATATCCCAACCGATGGCGCTTGGATAGAATAAAAGTTCTGCACTTGCCAGGGCCATGAGACGCGCACCCTCGGGAAACCATTGATCCCAGCACACCATGACACCAAGTTTTCCAACAGAAGTTTCTATTGGTACGAATCCCTGATCACCTGGGGTAAAATAAAATTTTTCATGATAGCCGGGATCATCCGGGATATGCATCTTGCGATAACTCCCGGCGATACTGCCATTCTTGTCAATTACAACAGCGGTGTTGTGATAAATCCCTTTGGCGCGTTGTTCAAATATGGAGGTAACGATAATAATCTGTAAATCCTGTGCGTGTTTTGCCAACACCCTTGTAGTGGGACCAGGGATGGATTCTGCCAGATCAAAATTTCGAACATCTTCACTGACACAAAAATAGGGAAGAGTATGCAACTCAGGCAATAAAACAATGTCTGCACCGAGTTCACCGGCTTCGTGAATGCCAGTTACCGATTTATCAAGGTTTGCATTGTAATCGGTGTTACAGCCATGTTGCACGACTGCTACTTTTATGTTTTTTTTCATGTAATAACCCCTTGGGGAAGTTGCATGGTGACGCAATGCAGGCTGCCGAATTGTCGTATCAGTGGCCTGCAGTTTAATCCGATGATATTACGATCAGCAAAGCATTCGTTAAATATATCGAGTGCCTCATCGTCTGACTCATTATCATAAAGGGGTACTAAAACCATATCATTGCATATCAGAAAATTTGCATAACTTGCCGGCAAACATCCACCGTCATTATCCGTGACGATGGGACAAGGCAAGGGAATCAATTCATATTGTTGACCATTTGCCCGCGTTACTGATCGCAGCTCATCAGCCATGCGATTCAATGATTCAAAATTCGGATTATCCGGATCGCTGCACGCAACATAAGCTATGGTTCCGGTGTTGATGAACCTGATCAGAGTATCAATATGGCCATCCGTATCATCCCCGAGCAATTGACCGTGATTGAACCAGATGATTCTTCTGATGCCAAGGTATTCAGAAAGTTTTGCTTCAACCCGTACCTGTGTCATTCCATTGTTACGCCGGGGTGATAATAAACACGACGTTGTCGTCAGGATTGTACCCTGACCGTCAGTCTCGATACTCCCGCCCTCCAGGACAAAATCAATTGTTTTTACTGGCGTCTGTCCAAATACGTTTGTGTTATGAAGCACAGAAGTAATCCTGTTGTCGAGCTCGGCCGGATATTTTTTACCCCAGCCGTTAAACGTAAAATCAAGAAGGAGAGGTTTATTGCCCTGGAATACCGTGATCGGCCCATGGTCCCGGACCCAGCTATCATTGGAGGGGCTGATATAAAGCTGATATTGTTCGGGGGGGATTGCATTTAGTTGTAATAATTTATCCACATGGGTTCTGTGGGATTCATCATTGCACGCGACAATTACCGGCTGCACAGTACCGACATGACGGGTAATGTCAACAAAGACATTTTCGACTTCACCTAAAAAAGGTTGCCAATCAGTATCGGGATGTGGCCAGGTAATAAGCATGCCAGATTGTGGTTCCCATTCGGCGGGTAATCGTATACTCACAGTGAATTATCTGCCGGATAGCTTATTGATTGTAATTTGATGAGACTTTGTTTTATACCATGCAAACGCAGTGGCGCCACATCAGCTTCATTTTTCTCAGCGACGGCCAGTAATTTGTAACCACCTTCCGGATGGCGTTCTGCATCAATGACATCCCCGACCAAAGTACCCGTGTCAGTGCGTTCCAGCCGGTCACCGGCACCCGGAATTACCTCACCATTGCCAGTTCCAAGATACATCCTGCGCTTGAGTTGACCACGATAGCGCAAACGTGCAATCACCTCCTGACCTGGATAACAACCTTTCTGGTAACTCAATCCCTGCATTTGATCGATATTAAGCATCTGTGGCAGGAAAGCGCCGCTTGTGGTTTCGATAATCCAGGGTATTCCTGCCTGGATGTCTGACAGACTCCAGCCGGAACGATCACCTTCTGTGAATGCCATAAGGATCCTGTCCAGAATTGCCGGTACTTTGTCCATCCTGCTTATCAGAATGGAACGGGGTGTTTCACCCCAGAGCCGGAGTATGGACAGATTCTCAGTCTGAAACAGCCGGCTCGTGTTCCCTGATATATCACCATTAATCGTTTGTAATAATTTATTCATATCGGACCCGGCCAGGCCAAACAGTGCATAATCATCACTGACATCCTTGATGATGACCTGGGAGCGAAGAATAAATCTCGACAGGAGATTAATGATTTTAATTTTCAGCATGGAAGGTAATATGAGCATCAGGGATTCACGCTCGGCAAAGACAATAAATGTGCATATCACACGCCCATTGGGTTCACACCATGCGCTGAAAAGCCAGCCTGATGAATTTAGTCCTTTTAAATCGCCAGTGATCTGGTTTTGCAGAAATTCATACGCATTGCGGCCTGATATTTCCAGTAATGCGAAGTGTGACAGATCGAAGTATTGATTGGTCGGATTAATCATTTTCAGATAGCCGGATGTTACAAAACAATATTTAAATGGCGGAGATTATGCTTCAACTGAATGATTGTATAAATATTATCGTCAGACAGGATCAATCAGTTGTCACTATTAACTGATTGGGGCTGATTTATCTCCCGTATGATTTCAATCAAATACCTGATTTGTTCAGTTGGAGGATCAGCCCTGCCCATAATCCAGGCCATGAGCTCCAGATCGGATACTTCAAGGAGTTGTTCGAAGGCGGCTTTTTGTTCATCTGTCAAGAGGTCAAAACATTGCTCAACGAAACATTGCAACAACAGATCCATTTCCCGAATACCGCGGCGGCATCGCCACAGCAGGCTTGAACCGCTATTCATGGATTACCTACATTGTGCGGGAAACCAGCAGTTTCTTGATCTCTGCGATTGCCTTGGCAGGATTGAGATTCTTCGGGCAGGTGTTGGTGCAATTCATGATGGTGTGACAGCGATACAGGCGGAAGGGATCTTCCAGAGCATCCAGACGTTCACCTGTATTTTCATCGCGGCTATCGGCAATCCAGCGATAGGCCTGGAGCAGAATAGCTGGACCCAGATAGCGATCACCGTTCCACCAATAACTTGGACAACTGGTTGAACAACAAGCGCACAGGATACATTCATACAAACCATCGAGTTTGGCCCGATCCTGTTTTGATTGCAGGCGTTCCCGGTCTGGCGGCGGTGATGTCTGGGTCTGCATCCAGGGTTTGATGGCGGCATATTGTGCAAAAAAATGGGTGAGGTCAGGGACCAGGTCCTTGACCACCGGCATATGCGGTAATGGATAGATTTTGATGTCGCCTTTGATATCTGTAATCGCCATGGTGCAGGCGAGAGTATTAATTCCACCGATATTCATGGCGCAGGAACCGCAGATTCCTTCGCGGCATGAACGGCGGAAAGTGAGCGTTGAATCAAGCTCGTTTTTGATATAGATGATGGCGTCCAACACCATCGGGCCGCATTTGTCCAGGTCAATTTCATAGGTGTCCATCCTCGGATTTTCATTCTTGTCGGGATCCCACCGGTAGACGCGAAATACCTTTTTATTTTTGGCCCCGTTCGCAGCCGATATAGTTTTGCCTTGTTTGATCCTGGAATTTTTTGGAAGTGTAAATTGAGCCATTTTTTATACCAGTGATTGGTGATTAGTAATTGGTGATTAGTGATTGGT
>JACQHV010000094.1 GCA_016198885.1 Gammaproteobacteria bacterium | reverse complement strand
GTGTAATAGGGATGAAACGGAATACCGTCAAGTGGTACATCATGCTCATCTTTTTTCTCTTTAATCTCAACTCCATCCGGATTATTGGAACCTACTTCATGCAATGCAATGATATGGATGAATACGAGGCCAAGTAATATCAGCGGCATGGCAATGACATGGAAGGAAAAGAAACGATTCAAAGTCACATCAGAAACAACATAGTCGCCCCGGATCCATAATGCCAGTGAATCTCCGATGACGGGTATTGCGCCAAACAGTGAGATAATGACCTGTGCGCCCCAGTAGGACATCTGTCCCCAGGGCAATAAATATCCAAAAAATGCCTCCCCCATCAAGGTGAGATAAATGAACATGCCGGAAATCCAGAGCAATTCCCTTGGTTTCTTGAAAGAACCATATAACAAGGCACGGAACATGTGCAGATAGATCACGATGAAAAAGGCGGATGATCCGGTTGAATGCATATAGCGAATCCACCAGCCCCATTCAACATCGCGCATAATATATTCGACTGAGGCAAAGGCCTGCTCAGCCGAAGGTTTGTAGTTCATGGTCAACCAGATGCCGGTGACGATCTGAATGACGAGTACCAGTAACGCCAGTGAACCAAAAAAATACCAGAAATTAAAATTCTTGGGGGCGTAATATTCGGCCAGGTGTTCGTTCCACAGCTTAAGCAACGGAAAACGGGCATCAACCCAGTCCAATAAAGCGCACAAATATTTCAATATCTTATCCATCAACCTGTCACTGTATCTTCACCAATGATGATATGCATACTGCCCACAAATTTATGGGGCGGGACAACTAGATTGGTGGGTGCAGGCACACCTTTGAAAACACGGCCAGCGAGATCAAACCGTGAGCCGTGACAGGGACAGAAGAATCCACCTTTCCAGTCAGAACCCAGGTCATGCTGATCGGTCGCGGAAAAATAATTCGGAGAACAACCCAGATGCGTGCAAATACCTACAACGACCAGATATTCAGGATTAATGGAGCGATGTGCGTTTTTTGCATAAGGGGGTTGCTGTTCTATTTTTGAATCCGGATCTCGGACTGCAGTATCAAGTGATTCCAGATCGCTCAATGTTTTCTCATTGCGCCTTAATATCCAGACCGGCTTCCCCTGCCATTTGACGCGCATCATCTGACCTGGTTGTAATTCGCCGACATCCACCTCAACCGGTGCGCCAATGGCCTTGGTTTTTGCGCTGGGAGTCATGGTGGATATAAAAGGGATAGAAGTTGCTGCCACCCCCACACCACCAACAATAGTTGCGGCAGTAGTCAGAAAACGACGCCGCTGTCTATCAATCTCCCCATCATGCATATGACGCTACCCCATTTCAAAACTGCAATTTATTTGATGACGTTGTAGTATACCATGACATGTCTGGCCATTATTCTCAATAAATGATTTTTACAGGCGTAACATTTTGTCAAGCTGCATAAGAAATGTACATTAATCAATCTCTCAAGTTCATTTTTCAATCCATTCTTGTCGGACTGACCGCCGCCATTATCCTGCTGGTCATATGGCCGGATATCGCAAATCATAATACAAATAACCTTTCGGATAATTCCGCCCCAGAGAATACCGGTTCATACAGATTTGCAGTGGATTCGGCTGCTCCAGCCGTGATCAATGTCTACGCCAGCAAGATTTATCAACAACAAACCAATCCCCTGTTTCAGGATCCGCTGTTCCAACGGTTTTTTGGGCGGCTGCAGCCAGCACCAAACAAACGTCGTGACAGCAATCTGGGCTCAGGCGTCATCATGAATCCGGATGGTTATGTCCTGACTAACGCCCATGTAATTCAGGATAAAGATGAAATACGCATCACTTTGAATGATGGACGGCAGGCGGAGGCACGTGTCATCGGTATCGATACCGACACTGATCTGGCCGTACTTCATATTACATTGGACGATCTTCCCTCCATTACCGTTGGCAATTCCGACGCATTGAATGTGGGAGATGTTGTGCTCGCGATAGGTAATCCGTATGACTTTGGACAAACAGTCACCCAGGGAATAGTGAGCGCCAAGGGACGTAAAAGCATGGGCATTACGACTTTTGATGACTTCATCCAGACCGATGCTGATATCAATCCGGGAAATTCCGGCGGCGCCCTGATTACTGCCGGGGGACAACTCATCGGGATCAATACCGCCATCATTTCCAATACGGGTGGTTCCCAGGGAATTGGTCTCGCCACCCCTATCAATCTGGCGATTGAAGTCATGCAACAATTGATTAAGAACGGCCGGGTTGTTCGGGGCTGGCTTGGTATTGAGGCCCAAATCTTGTCGCCTGACATTCTCCGGGAAACAGGACTGCGAAAAGGTGGAGTGCTGGTCGCAGGTGTGTTAAATGGCGGACCTGCGGATCAGGCGGGGATAATGCCGGGCGATATTATTATCAGCGTTGCCGGTCAGTCGGTCAGTAACCCGCAACAGGCTATACAGATGATTTCAAGATTTGTTCCGGGCACAATCATAGACATTTCGCTTCTGCGGGGTTGGGAACCAATGACGTTGCGCGCAAAAGTGGCTGAACGGCCGTCCTTTGGTCAGCAATCCTAGTCCAGAAGCTGTTGTAATGCAGTAATAAACGCAGTATTTTCATCGTCAGTCCCCACAGTCACACGCAGACATTGATCAAGCGCCGGATGACTGCCATGCAGATTTTTGATCAAAATTCCCCGCCCTTGCAGGGCGGCGAAGATATCATTCGCTTCTTTGATCAGAGACCTGAACAGAATAAAATTTGCGACGCTCGGCCATGCTTGAATTCCATCAATTTGAGTTAGTTCTGAAAAGAGCGTCTCTCTGCCCTGATAAATCTGCTCAGCCTGTGCATCCAGTATCTCATGATGTGACAAAATAAATTCTGCTGTACTCTGCGTCAACGCATTAATGTTATAAGGCAGGCGTATTTTATCGAGTTCACTTATCCATCCTTCCGCACCAACCAGATAACCAAGCCGCAAACCTGCCATGCCCGATTTTGAAAGCGTCCGCAAAACCAGCAGATTATCGAATTTATCCAGTTGTGGCATAAAAGTCTCTTTTGAATAGGCATGATAGGCTTCATCCACCACGACCAACCCCGGCGCACTACGAACAACATCACCAATAACCGTTTTATCAAAAAGATTGCCCGTTGGATTATTCGGGTAGGCGAGAAAAATCAATGTCGGCTGGTGTTTTTCAATAGCACCAAGCATGATATCTCGGTCCAGGGAAAAATCATCCCGGTTGAGTGGCACACCAATAAATTGAACATCAACCGTCCCGGCGATGAATTGATACATTACAAAACTGGGTTCCGGCGCCATGTAGATTCTGTCCGGTTGCGCCAGTGCCATGGCAATAATCTGGATCAATTCATCAGAACCATTCCCCAGCATGATCGCCATTTCATCCGGGATGTTCATTACCTCACGTAATCTATTCTTGAGTAAATTCGCCTGTGCGTCAGGATATCGATTGATCTCAACATTGTTTAATCGGGAAAGCCATTGCTGTCTGATCTCAACAGATAATGAATAGGGATTCTCCATGGCATCCAGTTTGATCATCCTGCCGGTGGCAGGCACATGATATGCCTTCATTTCCTGAATCGCGGGTTTGATCCAGCGTCTGACATTATTCACAACGAACTCTCCTGATTTCGTCCGGGTTCACATCCATAATAATTACTCAATTTTAAGGAGAATCTGTTTTTACTGTTTGATCCTGAACTCGGCAGAACGGGCATGGGCGGTCAAACCCTCTCCACGGGCAAGAACAGAGGCAAGAGT
>JACQHV010000095.1 GCA_016198885.1 Gammaproteobacteria bacterium | reverse complement strand
TCACTATTCACCATTCACTACCCGATGAGAGCCGCACTCATAAACAAAACCGGTGGCACGGATGTCCTGGAGCTACAGGAGATCTCCATACCTGCCATAAATCAACCTACTGATGTCCTCGTTAAGTTGAAGGCGGCAGGCGTCAATCCTGTTGATGCAAAATTTCGGCGCGGGATGTATCCCATTAATCACTTCCCGGCCATTCTGGGTTGTGACGGTGCGGGTGTCGTTGAAAAAACCGGAAAGGGAGTATCACGTTTCAAACCCGGAGACGAGGTGTTTTTCTTCCACGGTGGCATCGGCACAGGTCCGGGGAATTATGCCGAATACATCGTACTTGATGAATGCTTCATAGCAAAGAAACCCAAATCAATAGATTTCATTCATGCCGCGGCCCTGCCCTTGATCTTTATTACAGCATGGGAGACCTTGCATGATCGTGCCCACATCCAGAGTGGACAAACCGTACTCATCCATGCCGGCGCTGGTGGTGTCGGTCATATCGCCATTCAAATTGCGAAACAGGCCGGGGCAAAAGTCTGCACTACCATCAGCTCAAATGAAAAGGCAGAGTTCGTTAAAAAGCTTGGTGCCGATTACGTGATCAATTACAAACAACAGAATTTCGTGGATGCAATCATGCAATGGACCGATGGTAAGGGTGTCGATATCGCCATGGATAATGTCGGAGGCGAAATAATTCAGGCAACCTTTCCGGCGGTCAGATATTACGGTGATATGATCACACTACTTCAGCCAGGCGCTGATATTGATTGGACTATC
The DNA here is from genome assembly GCA_016198885.1 of Gammaproteobacteria bacterium. GTDB lineage: Bacteria > Pseudomonadota > Gammaproteobacteria > Eutrophobiales > Eutrophobiaceae > JAENIZ01. The sequence continues at coordinate 4,391 of JACQHV010000095.1, read as the reverse complement.
GCCCGTCAACGGAACCTGCGCTTCAGTTTTGAAATCATGCTTTCTCCCCTTTTATTTAATCTTAAAGATGCACAACGCCATCAAACCTGGATACTGGAAGAATCTGCGAAACTTTTAGAGAAGGGCCAGTTAAATATACATATCAGTCATGTTTTGCCTTTAGATAAGGTTGTTGAAGCACATAAACTCATTGAAACAGGGTCCATAACAGGTAAGATTGTTCTTACCATTGATTAATACTGTATTTATTTAATTCAGTTATTTAATCTCGATTGCGTTCAGATTTGATGAAACGACTACTTCTGCGTATGTTGCAATCTTTTATATTTATTATTATCACAGCATGGATTTGTCTGTCCCTTTTACTTTATGTTTTTCAACCGAAATTTGTTTACTTTCCTTACACTTCCATCGAGTTAACACCAGAGGCCGTGAAATTGGACTATGAGGAAGTCTTCATCAACACCGTAGATGATATTAAATTGAATGGCTGGTATATACCTCATGACAATCCTCGTGCGAACTTGTTATTCCTGCATGGTAATGGCGGCAATATTTCTCACCGCCTGGAGAAAATCAGGATTTTTAATCAGCTAGGCATGGCGGTTTTCATCATTGACTACCGTGGTTATGGATTAAGCGCTGGTAAAACTTCGGAAAAAGGCACTTATCTGGATGCGGAAGCGGCCTGGAATTATTTGACTAAAGATAAAAGTATTCCGGAAGACAAGATCATAATTTACGGGGAATCACTTGGCAGTGCCGTGGCCATTTGGCTTGCAACACAATTTCAACCGGGGGCGATGATTCTTGAATCACCATTCACATCGATAGTGGATATAGGAAAGCATTATTATCCTTACTTGCCTGTAAAATTACTGACGCGCATTAAATATCCTTCTGACGAAAGAATAAAAAATGTGCAGTGTCCTGTTTTATTCGTCCACAGTCCGTTTGATGATATTGTCCCTTATAAAATCGGCAGGCAACTCTTTTCACTTGCCAATGAGCCAAAACTGTTTCTGGACATAACCGGCAATCATAATGAAGGATTTCTTCAGAGCGGTGAATTATACGTTAACGGGTTGGACAATTTTCTTGCCTCCCAAGTAGATAAATAAATGCGCGTTCAGTTTTTTTCTGACATCCATCTTGAATTTGGACCCTGTGAACTCTCATCGGTAAATGCGGATGTATTGATTGCAGCAGGCGATATACATACGGGCATATGGGGGCTGGACTGGCTGGCACAGGCAGATTGTCCTGTTGTCTATATTGCCGGCAACCATGAATATTATGGTGGAGATATTGTTTACACATTATCTGACTTGCGCAGTCAGGCGGCGGATTTTGACATTCACTTTCTGGAAAACGACGTATTTACAATTAATAATACACGCATTCTCGGCACGACTTTGTGGACTGATTTTAATAATGGAAGCAGGGAGAATATGGACTTTGCCGAATGGGGAATGAATGATTACAACTATATCAGTAAAAAGGATGTGTTATTGAGATCGAAAGATTTATTGCGCATTCATCAGAAATCCAGACAATGGTTATTCGCTGAACTCGACAAGCCTTACAAAGGTAAAACAATTGTTGTAACCCACCATGCGCCGTCCTATAAAAGTTGGTATGGCAAGGACGAAATTCAGCGTATGTACAGTTATTGCAACAATCTGGATGACGTTATCAGGAATTATCAAATCGATCTCTGGATACACGGCCATATCCATGCCGTATCTGATTACAAAATCGGGGAAGTCAGGGTTGTGTGTAATCCGCGAGGATACCATGATTATCAGACAATCCCGGGATTTGCTGTTGACAGGGTTATAGAGATCTGATTTTTCTGGAGACTGACATGTCTACTGTTTAAATCCGGTGAAGGTCTGCATTTTAATTTGCAGTTCTTATGCTAGAATCCATGCCTCAAATAATCCAAGTTTATTACTATGCCGAAAAAACCAATATACAAGATTATTTTCCACAATCAGAGCAAGATTTATGAAATGTATGCAAGGAGCATACATCAGGGGTCGTTGTTCGGTTTTATAGAAATAGAACAACTTGTATTCGGTGAAAAAACATCAGTTGTGGTTGACCCATCGGAAGAAAATCTGAAAACAGAATTCAGAAATGTGACGCGCATCTATATACCCATGCATGCCATAATCCGCATTGATGAAGTTGACAAGTACGGTAACGCCAAGATTATGCAGGCAGCGGAAAGTGGCACAAATATCGCTCCTTTCCCCATATATACCCAGACCGGTGATATTGAAAAAAAATGATGCGTTGCGATTGATTTTATTATTGGGAAATATTCTATCTATTTTTCTAAATTAAGATCATTAGTTATACAGTATTATTCATATTAAACATTGTAATCATGTTGCCTAGCAGCAAAAATAAAATTGTCTAATTTCCAATATTATCTTCATTAATTGTCTATGCTGTAATAATCCATGCGAGGATGCTGATCAGCATGAATACTCCGTATAAATAGTTACCTAATAAAACATAACATAATCTATAAGGGGGAAAATCATGGATTCAATTCAATTAAAACGCATAACGGCATTGATTGTGTCGTTATTTGGAGGCTTCGGCCTCTTGTTTTACCTTGGAGCTGCCACCAGTGAAACAGACAGTGGGACGCTCTATGGTGATATGCAAACTGTCTCACAGGACATGCTGGATCAAGCTGCAGGTGACTCCAACAATTTCCTGCATACTAATGGCAACTATAACCAGACCCGTTATTACCCCGCAGGACAAATCAATCGCGGAAATGTGCATAAGCTGCAACGTGCGTGGGTGTTCAAGACTGAAGTAAAAGAGTCTATGGAAACCTCACCCATTATTGTGAATGGTATGATGTATGTTACAACATCATTCAATCATGTCTACGCGCTCGACGCAGAAACGGGTAAGGAAAAATGGCATTACAAACACAGCATGGGACCGATCACGACCTATTGCTGTGGCCCGAATAACCGTGGTGTCTTCCCGTATGGAAATATGGTTTATATGGGCACACTGGATGCCAAACTGGTTGCCCTGGATGCGAAGTCCGGTTCAAAAGTCTGGGAAGCGCAAGTTGGTGATCCTGAACTTGGGTATAGTGAAACCATGGCGCCAACAGCCGTTGATGGCAAGATCCTGATCGGCACCAACGGCGGCGAATACGGCATCCGTGGCTTTGTGAAGGCCTACGATGCAGCGACAGGTAAATTATTGTGGCATTTCCACAGCATCCCTGAAAATTCAGTGGGTGTGTGGGCGGAAAACGATGCAACCGGTCTGTACATGCATCGTGACATCGCCGCGGAAAAGACCGCATTACAAAAACTCGGCGATCCGTACAAAACGCTCGGCGGAGGTGTCTGGCAGAATATGGCCATAGACCGTGATAATGGCCGGGTTTACTTTGTAGCCGGCAATCCGTCGCCTGATCTGTATGGGGCGATTCGCCCGGGTGACAACCTTTATACCAATTCTCTGGTTTCGATCGATCTGAATACTGGTGAGAAACGTTGTCACTTCCAGTACATCGCACATGATGTGTGGGACCTGGACGCAGTCAGTCCCCCCATCCTTGTGTCTGTTAAGGACAACGACGGCAATACGGTCAAGGGTGTCCTGCATGGTGGCAAAACCGGTTATGTCTATGTGCACCGGGCTTCTGATTGCAGTTTGATCCGGTTCTCGGAACCGATGGTGGTACAAGAAAATCGCTGGGTCTTACCGACGAAAGACGGCGCGCGTATGTTGCCAGGTGCCAATGGTGGTGTGGAATGGTCGCCCATGGCAACTGATCCATCCCAAAGCATGGTGTACGCTATCAACCTGCATCAGCCGATGACATATCATGTTGAGGAAACCCCCTATCCGGGCGGCAAGCTCTGGCTCGGCGATGCCTTCAAGGTCATTGCCAGCGAAGAGCAGTATGGTAACGTCACTGCGATTGATTACAATACCGGCAAAATCAAGTGGCAGGTCAAGACCCAGCAACCCATGATTGGTGGCATTCTTGCTACTGGTGGCGGGATTGTCTTTACGGGTGAAGGTAATGGATTGTTCAAGGCCTACAACTCAACCACAGGTGAGCTCTTGTGGCAGGATAAGGCCGCTGCCGGTGTCAATGCACCACCTTCGTCATATAATGTCGGTGGTAATCAATACATCGTTGTGGCTGCTGGCGGTAATGTTCAGCTGAACTATACGCGTGGCAATGAAATCATTGCGTATAAATTAGCAAAATAATTATCACAGTTAATAGAGAGTCAAGCGGCCGCCAATTTGGCGGCCGCTTTTTATTGAATAATACAATACTGAACTGATGGTTTTATACGATTGTCAAAGTAAAATAAATCATGCTAAAT
>JACQHV010000093.1 GCA_016198885.1 Gammaproteobacteria bacterium | reverse complement strand
TTGTGTACGTTTCTGATGCTGGCAGCATTTGTGCTGCCAGTCATTGCTCTGACCCTGCCTGATATACAGCCAAAAATTCTTGGCGTACTCACCCTGGCCATCATGTTTGGTTGCTATCTGCCTACGCTGAAATATTATGCCATACAACCTTTTTGGGGTTGTGGCCTGCCAGTCATCGGCATGCTTTATCTGGCCATGACATGGTCTTCGGTATATCGTTATCTTTTTGGATCAGGGGTCCTTTGGAAAGGCCGTCACTATTCGATACCGGACCAAAACAGTGCAACTATTCATCAAGAAAATATCAAATAAAAACCTTGAATATTTCAGCCAGATTTAGGATATGATGTTTTAATCGAACATTGATATACAGACTTGCCATGCGTTCTCCCCATATAATAGTCAAACATTTCTTTGCAGTAATTTTGCTATTCTTTATCGCATGTTCCCAAGCTGAAGAAACAGATGCAACCTTTGTTGTTGAAGAACTTCATACGGCATTGCTCAATGTAATGCAGAAAGCAGAGTCACTGGACTTTCAGGGGCGTTACGATACCCTGGCGCCTGTGATCCAATCCAGATTTGATATTCCCCTGATTGCCAAAGTGGTCCTCAGCCGCTACTGGAATGAACTCGACCAACAAAAGCAAAACAGTTTTATTGAACTGTTCAGACGTCTCAGTATTGCCACTTATGCATCACGTTTTGATGATTACACAGGTGAATCCTTCAAGACAATAAGTGTTGAACAACTGAAAAAAGGACGGCAGTTGATAAAAACTGAACTCATCAGTCCCGACTCCGAGCCTGTACGGCTTGACTACCTTATGCATTCAATAGAAGGCAAGTGGTATATAATCAGCGTTATTGCAGATGGCGTAAACGACCTTTCACTGAAACGAGCTGAATATGCGACCATAATCAATGAAAGAGGTTTTGAGAATCTCATTGTCGAGATTGAAAAAAAGATTAAAGAACTGGGAGATACTTCTACAAAAGGTTAATATGCCTGTAATGATTGAAGGTGCTGGAAATTCACAAGCAAATTGTCCGGGGGAACCATGTTACTGACAAGAGTTATTAAACTGATAAAAATATTTTTGATCTTGATGTTTTTCAGCCTTGTATCGGGTTGTGCCACAACCCAGACTGTTGAAAGTCCTGATCCGCTCGAACCTGTAAACAGGGTTTCATACAATTTCACCGACACTCTGGACGTCTACTTGCTCAAACCGGTTGCTGAAACCTATGTTGAATACACCCCCGAATTAGTCCGAACCGGCGTTACCAACTTCTTTGATAATCTTTCGTATCTAAATGTCGTATTGAATTCATTTTTGCAGGGAAAGATCGATCAGGGTTTATCCGATGCGACCCGGTTTATCTTCAATTCGACAATTGGTCTGGCCGGATTGGTTGATGTAGGGACACCCATCGGTCTGCCCAAACACGATGAAGATTTAGGGCAGACTCTCGCAGTGTGGGGCGCGGGTGAAGGTTCATATATTTATGTGCCCGTACAGGGACCCAACTCTTCACGTGATCTGCCTGATCTGGTATCAAGCACCCTGTTGAATCCGTTATTCTATGTCACAGGCACTGTTTTATTTCCCCTGACAGCATTAAATGCGATAAACAAGCGGGCCAACCTGCTTGAAGCCACGAATATCCGTGATGAGGCCGCAGTTGATCCCTACACATTCACTCGCGAGGCCTATTTGCAACGGCGCCAGTATTTAATATATGACGGCAACCCGCCGGTAGAGGGATATGAAGAGATTTTTGAAGGTGAAGGTAATACCGGCAATGAAGATACAGGTGTTCTGCAGATTAAATAGGATTTAATAAGTCCTTAACTTTTTTCGAAATTTCCGTAAGTTTTAACACGGGAATTTTTCCCACGATTGCGTATTTATGCGAACTTATTCCACCTTTTCGGCTCTACCTCTTCAGGAAATTATCTTTCCTGTAATTGAATACTGGAGAAAAATACATGAACGGCAAGACATTGATTTTACTCAGTCTGATCCTCCTCCTCATTTCAGGCTGTAACGCGACCAAGCAGGATGTTGGCACGGTTATCGGTGCAGGTACCGGGGCATTTGTCGGCAGCCAGATTGGCGGCGGTACCGGGCAACTTGCTGCCGTGGCTCTTGGTGCCTTACTTGGTGGCTATCTTGGCGGTTCAATCGGGCAACAGATGGATGAACTTGATCGTTACAAAACCCAGCAGGTACTTGAGTCCAGTCCTACAGGGGCTACCTCTTCCTGGAATAATCCGGATACAGGTGTTGCATACAACGTGACGCCGACATACACCTATGAAAGTGCATCCGGGCCATGCCGTGATTACACTACGGAGGCCGTGATTGAAGGCCGCGCTGAAGTTGTGCATGGGACCGCCTGCAGACAACCTGATGGTACCTGGCACGCGATGAATTGATCGCTGTTGTAATTACGTTAATAGTTACTGGCTTCGTCCACTAATTCAATCCAGTGTTTAACTGGCACATCGGTTGCCTGTTGCAGATACAACTGACAACCGATATTTGACGTTGCAATGACATCGGGTTGACCTGATAACAGGGCATTAATTTTCTTCTTCTGCAACTGTAATGAAAGATATGGCTGGAGAAATGAATAAACTCCTGCAGAACCGCAACATTGATCTTTATCTGGCACCCGGCTTAAATTGAAACCCAGCTGAACAAGCACCTCTTCGGTTGTACTGTAAAGTTTTTGTCCATGTTGCAAGGTGCAGGGATTCTGAAAGGCCAGTATTTTGTTCTTCTGAGTAATTTTATTTTTAAGCTGCGCAATATTTCTGCTTGTGAAGATTTCGGAAATATCCTTTGTCATGGATGATATTTGTCTGGCCTTGTCAGCATAGTCTGGATCATCCCGCAGGATATAACCGTAGTCCTTTATCATTGCACCACACCCGCTTGCTGTTGTAATGATTGCCTCGATGTCTTCATTAATATAGGGCCACCAGGCATCAATATTTTTTCTGATAAATTTACCGGCTTCATTGATCTCCGCCATATGATAGTCAATTGCCCCGCAACAGCCCTCACCATCCACCGAAATTGTGCTGATTGAGAGTTTGTCCAGTACGCGTGCAGTTGCAGCATTGGTATTGGGTGCAAGAGAGGGCTGGACACAACCCGCAAAGATAATCATCCTGTGCAAATGTTTACCTGATGTAATCGGCAATGCTGGAGTCCTGAGTGGTATCATTTTCTTCAGTATCCCCGGGAAAACAGGACGAAAAAACTGCCCTACGGAAAGCAAAAATGAAAATCGTCTTCGATACGGCAACAAATTCCGTAATAAAAATCGATACAATCTGTCTCCCGGTGCGCGTTTTACTCTTGAACTGATATGTTGCCTGCCTATGTCAAGCAGATGTCCGTACTCAACACCGGATGGACAGTTTGTCTCGCAAGCCCTGCAAGTGAGACATCGATCCAGGTGCAACTGGGTTTTGTAAGTGGTCTCCCTGCCCTCCAACATTCCCTTTATCAGATAGATACGGCCACGCGGACTATCCAGTTCATCTCCAAGCAAACGATATGTCGGGCAGGTGGCAATACAAAATCCACAATGAACACAACTGCGTAAAATCCTGTTGGCCTCTTTACCTGCCTGAGTATTTTTCAAATCTTCAATAATAAATGTCTGCATGACTTTCAAAATTCCCTGTACATACGGCCTCTATTTAAAATGAATTCCGGATCGAATGCCTTTTTCAATCGTGTGTGCAGAACTTTAATTCCAGGGGACAGAGGATGAAAAATCTCGCCATTGCGATCACCTCCCCTGAATAATGTGGCGTGGCCACCTGCTTGTTCCGAGACATGACGAATCCTCTCCGTGGATTCTGATGACTTCAACCAGCGTTGGGCGCCACCCCAATCAATAAACCATTCACCTGGCAGATCCAGTACCGGAGTTGCGGGAGGCACAGAAATACGCCACAGTGCTTTATTATTATTTTTAAAAAAAACGAGTTGCTGTTCGCACAAGTCCTGCCAATAACGTAATCCCTCCGGATGCTCATCCATATTCAGTTGTTTCATGGCCGCATGTACGGCACTGCGTTTCCCTGACAATCGTATATTCAGATGTTGTCCATCGTAACAGGCGGCCGACAGGGCCAATGACCGGCCTGCCCATGTGTTCATGTCATGTAATGCAGAAGAGAAATCCTTTGATCTGGTCAAACTGACTTCATATTCAGGCGCAGGCAGAACCTTGATTGAAATCTCCAGTAAAACACCCAGAGTGCCATGGGCGCCCGTCATTAATCGCGAGACATCATAGCCGGCCACATTTTTCATCACCTGACCGCCAAAGGTGAGGATTTCGCCTCTTCCTGTCAGACATTTAACCCCGAGAATAAAATCTCTGACACTGCCGACATAAGGACGGCGCGGCCCCGACAGTCCACAGGCCACGATGCCTCCCAGCGTTGCATCCTTTCCGAAATACGGCGGTTCGAATGCCAGCATCTGGCCATAGCTTGCCAATGTTTTTTCTACCTCAGCAAGAGATGTACCTGCACGGGCAGTAATGACCAGTTCTGTTGGTTCATAGGAAATAATGCCGGAACAGGAACGGGTATCAAGGATTTCGCCTTCACAATGCCGCCCGTAAAATCCCTTTGTCCTGCCACCCTGTATAACAAGTGGTTGTCCCACTGTATTAGCGGCAATTACACGTTCCTTGAATTCCTGATAAAGAGTAGAAATATTAGTCCCGTCCAACGAATATGATTCTGTCTTTCATCCGGATAGCATGAAAATCATCGGCGAATATGAGTATCAACATCAGTTCATTGATACCTGCCAGTAATAGAATTTTCATAAATACAATTGATAGATTTTAAAACCTCTCAAGCTCCGGGAAAGGTAATTGCCCGGCATGAACATGCATGGCGCCAAATTCGGCACAACGTTTCAGTGTGGGGACAGCTTTGCCTGGATTTAATAAATGATCAGTATCAAAGGCATGTTTGATCGCATGGAACTGCAATAATTCCTCCGGATTGAACTGAATGCACATCTGATTTATCTTTTCAATACCGACGCCATGTTCACCAGTAATCGTTCCTCCAAACTGAACACAGACTTCAAGTATCTTTCCGCCAAAATCTTCCGCTTTCTTCAGCTCTCCTGGAACACTGACATCATAAAGAATCAGCGGGTGCAGATTACCATCACCTGCATGAAATACATTGACCACACCAAGACCAAATTGCCGTGAAAGATCACTGATACGGCGCAGAACTTCTGCGATATGTTTTCTTGGTATGGTCCCATCCATGCAATAGTAATCTGCCGCAATGCGCCCGACCGCCGGAAAAGCCGCCTTGCGGCCCGCCCAGAATTTTTCACCTTCTGCGCTGTTCTTCGCCATGCGAACATTCGTTGCTCCTGAATGAAGCAGGATTTGCTGGACCTTATGGCTTTCTACGTTAACTTCTTCCGGCACGCCATCAATTTCACATAATAGAATGGCCGCTGCTTCGACAGGGTAACCGGCATTTACATAGGCCTCAACAGCACGGATCCCTGCATTATCCATCATCTCAAGACCCGCTGGAATAATTCCTGCTGCGATGATCGCTGCCACGCCATTACCCGCTTTTTCCACGCTGTCATATGCGGCAAGGAGAATCTGATTATGAACGGGTTTCGGCAGAAGTTTCAGAGTTATTTCCACAATCACCGCCAGCATCCCTTCTGATCCTGTCATTAAGGCAAGCAGATCATAACCTGGCGCATCCAACGCATGGCTGCCAATGTCCAACAATTCTCCCTCAATAGTAACAATCTTTAATGCTGCAATATTGTGGACAGTCAAACCGTATTTCAAACAATGCACACCACCTGAATTCTCCGCCACATTCCCGCCGATAGTACATGCGATCTGGGAAGAAGGATCAGGGGCATAGAACAAATCATACGGCGCTACTGCCTCCGACACACTGAGATTACGAACTCCGGGTTGTACTCTGGCAATGCGCTGATAAGGATCAATTTCAAGGATTCGATCAAATTTGGCAAGACTCAAAATCACGCCATTTGTTACGGGCAATGCACCGCCTGAAAGTCCAGTACCGGCACCGCGTGCGACCACGGGGATTTTTTCTGCATGACAGAACCGCATGATCTCCTGAACCTGTTTAATACTGTCAGGTAGTACAACGCAACGTGGCAATTCCCGATAAGCAGAAAGCGCATCACATTCATAGACCTGGAGGGATTCAGCATCAGCAATAATCGCCCCGGCAGGCAAAAATTCGTATAACCTGTCTATCGATGACGGCATACCGGCATTCTACTGCGATTACCGTGAAGACTGTAACGGACTATAGACGGGTGCTTCTCTTCACTGTGTTCAATAGCGTTCTGATGATTATATCTTGGTATGATAACCGGCCAACTCGATTGGGTCCCATCAAGTATGTCTTTTCATTGCCGGATTGACTAAAATTAACTTCTTGATATATATACAAATTGCAGTATCTTCTTAAACCAGATTAAGAAGTAGAAAACAAACATGAGCGAAGAGATTCTGATTAATATCACGCCCCAGGAAACACGCGTTGCGGTTGTCGAAAACGGCATGCTGCAAGAGGTGTACATTGAACGATCACAAAAACGCGGTCTGGTGGGTAATATCTTCAAAGGCCGTGTCTCCAGGATTTTGCCTGGTATGCAGGCGGCATTTATCGACATCGGGCTTGAGCGTACCGGATTCCTTCACACCTCGGATATCAGTGGAATTACCGAAGATTATATCCCGGAAGAACAGGACGATGTTCAAGCACCCTCGATTGAGACAGTTCTCAGGGAAGGACAGGAAATACTTGTACAGGTTATAAAAGATCCTCTTGGCAGCAAAGGGGCGCGGCTTACAACACGTCTGTCCATACCATCCCGATATCTTGTTTTTATACCGGATTATTCAAAGATAGGAATTTCTCAAAGAATTGAAGATGAAAAGGAACGGGATCGATTGCGTAACATTATCATGCAATATCAATCAGGTATTACAAGACTGGCCGTTGGCAATGAAGACAATGTAATTCTGCATACTGCAGCAAGGGAATCTGAAATTCTGGCTAAAGGTGGTTTTATTGTACGCACCGCTGCAGAAGGTATTACTGAAGAAGATATCTATAGAGAAATAGAATTTTTGCACAAATTATGGGATTCGACTGTCATTCGCAAAAAAAATACATTTGCTCCGGGCATAGTATATGAAGATTTGCCATTGGTAATGCGAACCATGCGCGACCTTGTTCATTCAGAAATTGAGAAAGTCCGCATCGATTCAAAAGAAACTTATCAGCGTGTGATGGAATTCTCGAAATTATTCATCCCTGAATTCCTGGGGAGAATTGAATATTACGCGGGTGAACATCCCATACTCGATCTTTATTCCGTTGAGGATGAAATACAAAAATCACTCGGCAGAAAGGTACAATTGAAATCCGGGGGGCATCTGATTATTGAACAAACAGAAGCCATGACGACTATCGATGTCAATACCGGTGCATTCGTTGGGCATAGAAATCTTGAGGAAACAATTTACAAAACCAACCTGGAAGCCGCGCAGACAATTGCTAGACAACTCCGTTTGCGTAATCTTGGAGGAATTATCATCATTGATTTTATCGATATGCAGGAACCAGAACACCGTCGACAGATGCTGCGATCCCTGGAAAAGCATCTTGAACGCGATCACTCGAAGGTAACCATCAGTGAATTAACTTCACTGGGCCTCGTCCAGCTGACTCGTAAACGCACAAGAGAGAGTCTTGAACACATACTCTGTGAACCCTGCCCTACTTGTGCAGGGAAAGGATCTGTTAAAACAGCTGAAACGGTATGTTATGAGATCTTCCGGGAAATATTACGTGAAGTGAGGCAATTCGATGCGCAAAAATTACTTGTCGTTGCATCTCAACAGGTTGTTGATTTGCTGCTTGACGATGAATCAACAAGCGTAGCAGAACTTGAGGAATTCATCGGCAGGCCCATAACATTCCAGGTTGAACCACTATACACACAGGAACAATATGACATCGTACTGA
>JACQHV010000092.1 GCA_016198885.1 Gammaproteobacteria bacterium | reverse complement strand
GTGATGCCGGGAGATAATGTAAAAATAAATGTGACATTGATCTCACCGATTGCAATGGAAGACGGCTCGCGTTTTGCAATCCGTGAAGGCGGCCGTACCGTCGGTGCCGGAGTGGTAACAAAGATCATCGAGTGATAATTACAATGGCAGAGAAACAGGTTATACGCATACGTCTTAAGGCCTTTGATCACCGGCTGATCGATCAGTCGACACGTGAGATCGTGGAAACTGCGCGTCGCACCGGTGCACAGGTCAAAGGGCCTATTCCTTTGCCGACGAAGAAGGAACGGTTCACTGTCCTTATTTCCCCACATGTGGATAAGGATGCGCGTGACCAGTACGAGATTCGAACACACAAGCGCTTACTGGATATCGTCAATCCAACGGATAAGACTGTTGATGCGTTGATGAAACTGGATCTGGCTGCGGGTGTGGATGTGCAGATTAAATTGAGCTGATTTATAGGAATTTGAGCGATGACGATCGGGATAATAGGACGCAAACGGGGTATGACACAGGTCTTTACGGAAGAAGGTAGATCGGTCTCCGTAACTGTGATTGAAGCAACTCCCAATCGGATTACGCGTCTGATCGATTCGGATAAGGATGGCTATCGTGCTGTCCAGGTTGCCTGGGGTAGTAAAAAACCCGCCAGGGTAAATAAAGCACTAGCAGGGATTTTTACCAAGGCTGGTATTGCAGCAGGAGAGGGTCTGGAAGAATATCGCCTGCAGGAGGGAGAAGGCAAGGAATTAACTCCCGGAAGTGAAATTAAAGTGGATATTTTTAAAACCGGCCAGAAGGTGGATGTTTCTGGCATAACGATCGGCAAAGGATTTGCCGGCACCATCAAACGGCATCATTTCCGCATGGGTAATGTTTCTCATGGCAACTCTCTCTCTCACAGGACCCCTGGATCAATCGGACAAAATCAATCACCGGGCCGTGTTTTTAAAGGCAAGAAAATGGCTGGACACCTGGGCAATGATTATCGGACTGCACAAAATCTTGAAATCGTCAGCGTTGACAACGCAAGGAACCTCTTGTTAATCAAAGGAGCAGTGCCCGGTGCCAAAGGTGGCAAGGTTCTGATCAAACCGGCAGTAAAGGAACATGAATGAGGATTAATTGATGGAACTGAAGTTACATAAATCCGGTAAAAAAACCGCAGGCAAGATGAAGGTTGCCGATAGTGTTTTTGCAGCAGATTTTAATGAGGCCCTGATCCATCAGGTTGTGACCGCTTATCTGGCAGGGGCGCGTTCCGGGACAAAGGCTCAAAAAAACCGATCTGATGTCAGGGGTGGCGGCAGAAAACCCTGGCGACAAAAAGGGCTTGGTCGGGCGCGTGCCGGCACGATACGCAGTCCATTGTGGCGCGGTGGTGGCGTTACCTTCGCCGCAAGACCGCGTGATTATTCGCAAAAAGTGAATAAGAAAATGTACCGTGGGGCCATGTGCTCAATATTATCAGAACTTGCACGTCAGGAAAGACTCGTGCTCATAGACGAATTTACGATTGATAAACCGAGGACCAAGGCATTTATGGAGAAGCTGCATACCATGAATCTGGATGAGGTGTTGATCATTACTGATGAAATGACAGATAACCTTTGTCTCGCAGCAAGAAATGTTCCATGCGTTGACGTGATCGATACCAGGGAGATCAATCCTTATTACCTGATTGGTTTTGAAAAGGTGTTAATGACCAAGGGAGCACTTGTAAAGGTGGAGAAGTGGCTGGCATGAATCGGGAACAATTAATTAATGTTTTACTTGAACCGCGCATCACTGAGAAAAGCACGATGATAGGTGATAAATATAAACAATTTGTGTTTAAAGTTGCGAAGCAAGTAAGCAAGCCCGAAATAAAACGCGCTGTGGAATTAATGTTTGAAGTTGAAGTCGAGTCCGTACAAGTATGTAACGTCAGAGGCAAGCGTAAGGTATTCGGCCAGCGTTCTGGTCATCGAGTTGGCTGGAAGAAGGCCTATGTCAGATTAAAACCCGGTTTTGATATTGATTATATGGGGGCACAGTAAACGCTGTGAGGAATAATGCCATTAGTTAAACCAAAACCAACATCCCCCGGCCTCAGGGCAAAGATCAGTGTTTACAACCCGGAAGTATATAAAGGTATGCCATATGAACCATTATTGGAGAAACAGAATAAAACTTCCGGGCGTAATAATCAGGGACATATTACCGTGCGACATCGTGGTGGAGGTTCCAAGCAACGATATCGCATCGTCGATTTTAAACGCGACAAGGATGGTATCCCTGCCAAAGTTGAGCGTATTGAATATGATCCTAACCGGTCTGCAAATATTGCACTGTTGTTGTACACAGATGGTGAACGTCGCTACATCATTGCTCCACAAGGTGTATCTGCGGGGACAGAATTGATGTCCGGCAGCAACGCCGCCATAAAACCCGGTAATTGTCTGCCACTGCGTAATATACCTTTAGGCACCACCGTACATTGCGTGGAAATGAAACCAGGCAAGGGCGCACAAATCGCGCGCAGTGCAGGTGCCGGTGTACAACTGATGGCGCGAGAAGGCATCCATGCAACGCTGCGTTTGCGTTCAGGAGAGATGCGCAAGGTGTTGTCGGAATGTCGTGCCACAATTGGTGAAGTGGGAAATATAGAGCATTCACTGAGTGCTTTAGGAAAGGCAGGTGCCAAACGTTGGCGGGGTATTCGTCCAACAGTCCGTGGTGTTGCTATGAATCCTGTAGATCATCCACATGGCGGCGGCGAAGGAAAGACATCAGGTGGACGTCATCCTGTTAGTCCATGGGGGCAACCGACGAAAGGTTTCAAAACGCGCAGAAACAAGCGATCTGATAATTTTATTCTACGTAGACGCGGGAAATAACGGGGAAGACTGTGGCACGTTCAATAAAAAAAGGTCCATTCGTCGATTATCATCTGATAAAAAAGGTTGAAACGGCGAAGGAAAAAAATGACAAGCGGCCGATTAAAACGTGGTCACGCCGTTCAATGATTATTCCTGATATGGTGGGCATGACGATTGCCGTGCATAACGGCAGGGATCATATGCCGGTTTTTATCACTGAAAATATGGTCGGACATAAATTAGGCGAGTTTGCCCTCACGCGTACATTCCGGGGACATAGCGCAGACAAAAAGGTGGTTACGGAAGAATCATGACCACGTCAGCGACATTGAGATATACAAGATTGTCTCCCCGAAAATTGCGCCTTGTGGCGGATCAGATTCGGGGACTTCCTGTGGATCGTGCATTGAATATTCTTACCTTCAGCAATAAGAAGTCAGCTGCGGTGATAAAAAAGGTTTTGGAATCAGCCATTGCGAATGCCGAACATAATGATGGTGCTGATATTGATGTATTGAAAGTGAAATCGATCTGTGTTGATGCGGGGCCGACCATGAAACGTTTGCGGACCAGAGCACGTGGCCGCGCGGACAGAATATTAAAGAGATCCAGTCATATTACTGTGATGATCTCTGAAACTGAAGAGTGAGAGTGTAATGGGACAAAAAGTACATCC
>JACQHV010000101.1 GCA_016198885.1 Gammaproteobacteria bacterium | reverse complement strand
GGCACACGTTTGGTGCCAGTGGATTTGCTTGCTTCAATGAGCAGTCCTCGTGACGAAAAAGATCACCATAGAATATTGCTGGCCAACTGCATTGCCCAGAGCGAGGCATTAATGATGGGTAATATTGATGAAAATACTCAGAATGCATCTCATTATAAATTCATCGCAGGAAACAAACCGAGTACCACCATCTTGTATGAATCATTAACACCGGCGACATTGGGGGCATTACTCGCAATGTATGAACACAGAACATATGTACAGGGCTGTATCTGGAATATTAATTCGTTCGACCAATGGGGTGTGGAATTGGGTAAAACTATTGCAGACTCCATTGCAAATGAACTGAAGCGTCAAAAGATAAGTCCGTCACATGATGCCTCTACCCTGAAATTGATTGAGAGATACCGGGACAGACACGGCGATTAACACTACCCTGAACAGGCACGAAACAATTTTGATCTTAATTACTGGATGAGACGACTTTTTGTGTTGTAAGAGACAGGCGTTTGACCAGTGTGCGTAAAAATATTTTATTAAAACGCAACTGACAACCTACTGATAGTTGATCAATCATCGTGCCATTGATTTTAATCAACCTGACAAAATCCTTGGCGCGTATTGTTGCTGTACGTTCCATATTGGCCAGATAGCCCATTTCACCAAAGCAATCTCCCGCCTGGAGATTACCTATCGTTTTTTTATCTCTTTGAACTTCAACAGCACCAGCAGCAATTACATAAAATGCATCGTCAATATCACCTTCTATGATGATCTCATTTCCTGTTTCATATTCCTGCCATATGCATGCCCGGATAATTTCCCAGATTTCTGCATCTGAAAATCCCTGGAAAAAATCCAGTTGTTTAACGACAGTAAATTTTTCTTTCTCCGCCAAATCCTCTTTGGGTTGTTCAAGATAATCAAATGCCAGGCTTAAATCAGCGGCGAGGTTTAAACCCATCTTGTACCGCTTCTTTGTATCTTTTTCCAATATATGGTGGACAATCTTCTCCAAGATATCCGGGATATCTGAACGATAAGTCCGTAATGGCGGTTGTTTTTCATTTATTATTTTATGTATCAATCTGGAAAAACCATCCGCAACAAATGGATGTTTCCCTGACAGTAATTCATACATCACTATGCCAAGCGAAAATAAATCCGTCTGGTTTGTGATGCTGTCTTCCTGCACTTGTTCAGGGGACATATAGCGTGGAGAACCGACAAATCCCATAGGCATGGTGGAAGATGCCTCCGCCGTCATCAAATGGGCAATACTGAAATCACTGATCTTGACATCCATATCCTTGCTGATAAGGATATTGGATGGTTTGATATCACGATGTATTACACCTACGCGATGTGCATAATCAAGCGCCTTGGCACATTTGAAAATGATTTCAACGACCTGCTCATAAGGAAGCAGATTTTCCGGGTAGCAATATTGTTTCAGGGTTTGGCCGCCTTCAACAAGTTCCATCACTATGTAACATATTTCACCCTCGGCGCCGGCATCCAGGATTTCAATAATATTTGGGTGTTTTAATTTGCCCGCTGTATGCGCTTCATTAAAAAACATCTTGCGATAACGTGCACCAGCCTCGGGGCTTTTCAGCGATTCTGATAGAGCAACTTTAATAGCCACCATGCAATCAGCAAATGGATCATGGCCTTCATAGACTATCCCCATGCTGCCACGACCAATCTGCTTTTTTATCTCATACTTGCCGAGTTTTTCAGGTACGTTGGTAGTCATTCAAGCTGTATTTATATCCAGACTGTGGTTGAATTCAGATTGAAATAGAGTCCCTTATGCCCTCAACTATGGCTAATATTCTTAACATCATTTCAGCCACTTATACTACAATACTACTGTAAAGTGACATATCTTGGTAGGGTTACTGCGGTCATAAATGCTAATAAAAACCGCAGATGGACACCCTGCTCCTTAAATTTAATGATTATCAACCGAATACTGAGGTTTGTTCTCTATTAATACCATGAAGGCCGTTATACTGGCAGCAGGTGTCGGACAACGTCTTGGTGATGTATTTGACAAACCGAAATGTCTGCTTGAGTTTGGTGATGTCAGTCTGATTCAGCGGCACCTGCAAATACTCCAGCACTACAATATTGATGAGATAATTGTAGTGACAGGTTATCAATCAAATTTGATCGAACAGGAGATTTCCTCTTCCAGCGCCGTGAATTTTACCATTACCGTGCATAATCCAAATTACGAAAAAGGAAGTATAATCAGTATGCTGACCGGACTTGAAAAAATCGGTACTGATCAGGATTTCATCTTAATGGATGCAGATGTTCTCTACGATCACAATCTCATCGGACGTTTGATTAATTCGAAAAATAGTAATTGTTTTCTTCTGGACCGTGATTTTGAACCTGGTGATGAAGCGGTAAAATTATGTGTGCACAATGGACATATCGTTGATTTCCGGAAACAGATAGACAAAGATCTGGTATATGACTTTCAGGGCGAATCGGTGGGATTCTTCCGTTTTACCGGAGAAACTGCGTCCGGATTAATAACCCAGGCAAAAGCATATTTGAATCTTGGTGATGATAAACAACCTTATGAAGAATGTATCCGTGATCTCCTGCTTCAACATCCTGAACATTTTGCGTATGAAGATATCACCGGAATTCCCTGGATTGAGATCGACTTCCCAGAAGATGTAGCGCGCGCGACAAATGAAATACTTCCTCAGATTGTACAGGCGACCATGTGATGGCGATTCATACAGCGGATTTTAAAACTCCTGAAAAAACTACGCAATTACGCCAATTGCTCATGTCGCCTGAACTTGAATTCATCATGGAGGCGCACAATGGAATCTCTGCGCGTATTGTTGAAGAGACGGGATTCAAGGGAATATGGGCGAGTGGCCTTGCCATATCGGCACAGTTTGGAGTACGTGACAGCAATGAAGCAAGCTGGACACAGGTGGTTGACATGCTTGAATTCATGTCTGACATCACACACATTCCAATTTTACTGGACGGCGACACTGGTTATGGAAACTTTAATAACATGCGCCGCCTTGTTAAAAAACTGGAACAACGCAAGATTGCCGGCGTCTGTATTGAGGACAAGCAATTTCCGAAAAATAACAGCTTTATTGATGGAGAACGGCAACCACTGGCCGATATCAATGAATTCTGTGGCAAGATCAAGGCGGGCAAAGACAGTCAACAGGATCCTGACTTCTGCATCATCGCACGAATCGAGGCCTTCATTGCCGGCTGGGGACTCACTGAAGCGCTGCGGCGTGGAGAGGCGTATCACTTGGCGGGAGCAGATGGTATTCTCATCCATAGTAAACTTTCCAGACCGAATGAAATCCTGGAATTTGCAAAAGAATGGGCGGGACGTTCACCCCTGATCATTGTCCCGACTACCTATTACAGTACACCAACTGAAGTGTTCCACCATGCCGGGATCAGTATGGTGATTTGGGCCAATCAGATGATCCGTGCATCCGTGGCTGCCATGGAAAAAATCAGCAGGGAAATCCAGACATGTCATTCAATAGCCAACATTGAAGACAACATCGCCCCAATAAAACATATTTTTGCCTTGCAGGGGGCGGATGAGCTGGCGCAGGCGCAGGAACGTTATCTTGGTTCCGGTCAATCTGAAACGCGCGCGATTGTGCTGGCGGCAAGCCGGGGAAATGCGCTACACGAACTGACCCATGATAAACCTAAAATCATGTTGACCATCGGCGGAAAGACGTTGCTCCGGCGCCTGACCGATGAATTCAAGAAACAATCGATCAATAAAATAACAGTGGTCGCCGGATACAAGGCCGATGCGATTGACACCAGCGGCATAGAATTGTGTCTCAATCGTGACTATGCATCCACCGGGGAACTGAACTCCCTCCTCTGCGCAAAGGAACATTTTCATGACAACATGATCATCACCTACGGTGATTTGCTGTTCCGGGGCTATATCCTGCGCGATTTGCTGGACATCCCCGGAGAGATCGTTGCTGTCGTTGATTCCGCACTTGAAAACAGCCATAAAAGCGGTTCACCCGATTATGCCTACTGTTCAAAACCCGATGATCGATCCATGTTCAGCCAGGACATCGACTTGCGCCATATCTCGGAACACGAGGCGCTGGATATCGGCAACCCGTCCGGCCAATGGATCGGCATGATACGTATTCGGGGTAACGGGCTGGTCTGGTTAAACAGCGCCCTGACTGAATTACACAAGCGCAAGGATTTCTCCCAATTGACGATCCCGGATCTGTTGAATTATCTCGTGCAACAGGGAAATCCCGTCAAGGTGCATTATATCCATGGCCACTGGCTGGATGTGAATTCCATTGAAGACATCGATCGCGCAGGCGACTTCACCAAATGACGTACAGGCGGCCTACAAGGATGTAGGAAGGTAGAGCAATGCAGGAGCAATTGCCGAGATGCACTAATGCCGCGGGCGCAGGACGACATATATGGATGTATTAGTGCCGCGAGAAGCATGGATGCTGATAGCGGCAGCGCAGGAGCGGCACTTGACGATGATAAATGCAACAAAGAATTAAAATATGAGGCATACCTTTGATCAAGGCGGAAGAGTTTGTTGAGGTTGCCCGCAGGTTGGGATTCAAGCGTTACACAGGCGTGCCGTGCTCCTTCCTGACGCCTTTTATCAATTACGTCATTAACGACGATACCCTTGAATATGTCTCTTCCGCGAATGAGGGTGACGCACTGGCGACTGCGGCCGGCGCAGTAATCGGCGGTGAACGTTCCGTGGTCATGATGCAGAATTCCGGTCTCGGCAATGCTGTCAGTCCGATTACATCACTTGCCTGGGTGTTCCGTATCCCTGTTCTGATCATTTCCACACACCGGGGTGCGCCGGGCGTAAAAGACGAACCGCAACACGAACTCATGGGCAAGATCACCGGTGAACTTTTTAACACCATGCAGGTGCCGTGGGAAACGTTTCCGGATGAAAAAAAGATGATTGAACCTGCCCTTGAGCGCGCCTTGAACCATATGCAGAAGGAAAACAGACCCTATGGATTCATCATGCAAAAAGATACGTTTGCCAAACATCCATTGAAGAAAGATTCCATTACTCGCATCACCAACAGGGTGACGCAGCGTAAACATTTTGCAAGCAAGAGTAATGAAGGGCTGACAAGAAGCAGCGTGTTACGGCACATTATTCATCTCACACCGGAATCTGAATCCGTCATTATCGCTACCACCGGTTACACCGGTAGGGAACTTTTTGCACTCACCGATCGGGCGAACCATTTATATATGGTGGGTTCCATGGGCTGTGCTTCGTCGCTTGGTCTCGGACTGGCGCTTGCGCGGCCGGACCTCCAGGTTGTCATTGTTGATGGTGATGGCGCTGCACTGATGCGCATGGGAAATTTTTCCACCATCGGCACCTATGGCGGATCGAATCTGATACATCTGGTACTGGACAACGAAGCACATGATTCTACCGGGGCGCAGGCTACCGTTTCCGCCAATGTACAGTTTGCAGATATTGCAGCCGCCTGCGGTTATGCCGTTGCCTATGATGGCGATGATCCCGGTCTGATTGATGAATTATTTTCAACCGGAATGGTTGCAGGTCCCAAGTTCGGACACCTCAAGATAAAAACCGGAACAATAGAAAACCTGCCGCGGCCGGATGTCAAACCTCCGGAGGCGCTCAGGCGTCTGATGAAACATATCGGGACGGAATTCTGATGGATAGACATATCCTGCTTAATCCCGGTCCGGTGAACCTCAGTGAACGTGTGCGCAAGGCAATGTTGCAACCGGATCTCTGCCATCGCGAAACGGAATTTGCTGAATTGCAGAATTCAATTCGCACCAATCTGCTGAATATTTACAAGTTACCGAAAGATCGGTGGGCTTCTGTCCTATTAACCGGTTCAGGCACTGCCGCAGTCGAGGCCATGCTGACCAGCATGGTGCCGGACGATGGGCATGTATTGATCATCGAGAATGGTGTGTATGGCGAACGCATGACGAAAATGGCACAAACCTATGGCATCAGGCATAGCGCCGTGAAACACGACTGGAGTGAGGCGATTAATCCTGGAAAAATAGGCGCAATAGTAAAGAAAGAAAATATCACCCATGTTGCAGTCGTTCATCACGAAACGACCACCGGCCGGTTGAATGATCTATCCATGATTGCCGAAGCATGTAAAAAGGAAAACATTCCGTTATTGATCGACGGGGTAAGCAGCTTCGGTGCCGAGAAAATCAATTTTACAAACTGGAATATCGCAGCCTGTGCCGCCACCGCGAACAAATGTCTGCATGGTGTCCCTGGCACTGCCTTTGTCATCGTCCGGCGCGATCTGATAAATAAAACAAACGCATCATCCCGCACTCTTTATCTTGATCTGAAAAATTATCTGAAAAGTCAGGATACCAATGGCACACCATTCACACAATCGGTGCAATGTTTTTACGCGTTAGCCGAGGCACTCAATGAATTTAAAGAGGCAGGCGGCTGGAAAATGCGTCAGAAAAATTACCAAAAGCGCATGAAGATTGTGCGTGATGGACTGATTGCACTCGGCATTCAACCGTTAGTAAAAGAAAAAGAATGCTCATGCGTGCTCAATGCCTTTCATCTTCCCAAAGGCATAACCTACGAACAACTCCATGACAAGCTGAAAAAAAATGGATTCATTATCTATGCAGGCCAGGGCAAACTGGCTAAAACTATCTTTCGGGTCTCTTGCATGGGTGATATTACAGAAAATGACATGCGACGTTTTGTTTCCTGTGTCAAGGAAATGCTGATGCTGCAGAGCAAGACCTGACCCCGGACGCGGGTTCTTTGTTTTTCTCCGGGTTTTCTTTTTTATGGTTAGTCATATGAAAGACAATATTACTAGGGTGAATTAATGTATATAGCAATTGTTGATTATGATCAAGATAACAGGGTAACAAAGTACCAAGATTACAAAACTCAGGCTGAAGCAGATGCTCATGTGACTAGAGTACTAGGTAAATATCCTAAAGCTTTCACAGCACTTGATCCAGGTGGAGGTTTTTCTTCATGGCTTGTCGATCCTATTGCCAAAACGGTCTCTAACACCCCGCATGTTGAAACACAAGAAGAAAAAGACAATAAACTCAAGGTCGAGAAAGATTTTCAAAGAATGAAAGAGGCCGTCTTAAATGTAACGCTTAGTTGGGCTGGCCTTGAAAATAGCATGGCCTTCCTATTGGACAGAATAATATCAAGATCAAATTATCAGTTTGGTTTTGCTATCTATTTTGCTGTTGCCTCAGCAGACGCAAGATTTAATATTATAAATAAAGCGATTGTAGAGTTATTTGAAAAACAAAAAAATACAGGGAACCTTCTTACTAAAGAAGATTCAAACAGGCTTTTTGATATCTGGAGAACATTATTCTCAGCCTTAAAAGATGTAAAAGGAAATAGAAATACTATCACTCACGGAAATATATTGCCTATTCGTAAAGGAAAGTCATCAAAACAACATGTTCGATTAACCCCTCCAATGTTTCATTTAGACATGATGAAGCAATGGAGTGAACCACAACTTCCGGGGATGTCTATCAATGATGTTGAACAAACTGCCAAAAGAATTAATGAGTTATGTGGTGTGCTCGTCCTACTTAGTATGATTGTTACTTATATTGATGCTAGCGATGCGCCCACATTGCTAAAAATAATCGGGCAACTAGAAGATCGTCTCCAGACGATAACTGGCCCTTAAACACGGGGGGATCGGGGTCAGGTCTTGCAATGAAATATAATTGTTCAAATACAGACAGACGATAAATGCGTTATCGCAAGACCTGACCCCGATCTCTAAAGACGGATATACCTGCCTTCTGTTGGTATTATCACATACAAATGTGACAGATAAATTAATGTACGCATTTATTGAATTAAATGAATCTGTCAATTTCATGTATTGCAATAAAGTTACAGATCAAACGAGATGGCAAATCTGAAGAAAATCCTGCCGGAAAATGTAGAAGGAAATTTTTTTGTGGATTCAACTTGCATCAATTGCAGCGTGAGCCGGCATTATGCCCCTGAAATATTCGGTGATACCGGAGATCATGCCTTCGTTAAAAAGCAACCTCAAAACGAAAAGGAAGAATTTGCCACAAAGCAGGCGCTGCTCGCCTGTCCTGTGGCCTCTATTGGAATGAAGCAAAAAAGTAATTTAACAGCGGCCAGAAACTCCTTTCCAATCAAGATGACGGAAGATGTCTATCTGAATGGTTTCAATCATCGCAAATCCTATGGAGCACACAGCTATTTTCTCAGGGCCGATACAGGCAACTGGCTGGTTGATTCCCCACGTTTTGTTCCTGATCTCGTCAAAAAATACGGAAGCATGGGAGGCATCAAATATATTTTTTTGACGCATAGTGATGATGTCTGTGATGCACACCGGTATGCACAACATTTCGGCGCGACGAGGATCATCCACAAACTGGAGGCCGATGCCCAGAAAGATGCAGAGATGATACTTGAAGGTGAAGGCATGCATCAAATGAATGCGGGCGAAATCCACTTTGCACCGGGGCATACTCCCGGACACCTGGTGCTGTTATGGGAAGGAAAATATTTGTTTAGTGGAGATCACTTCGCCTGGATCACGAGTCTGAACCAGTTTGGAT
>JACQHV010000090.1 GCA_016198885.1 Gammaproteobacteria bacterium | reverse complement strand
AATTAAATGATAATAAAAATTAGAATCCCCTGACAGGTTCACGGATAATAAAGATTAAAATAAATAATAAGGAGAATCTCGATGAGTAAGGGGCATACATTGCAGGATCCGTTCCTGAATGCGTTACGCAAGGAGAGGGTACCTGTGTCAATTTACCTCGTAAATGGAATAAAATTACAAGGACAGGTCGAATCTTTTGATCAATTTGTGGTGCTACTTAAAAATTCTGTAAGTCAGCTGGTCTATAAACATGCGATCTCTACCATTGTCCCCGCGCGGAATGTCAAATTACCGAGGGCAGAAGACGACAGTGGAGGAGATGCAACGTCCCCGTGATCCTATTATTATCGGTGTTATCATTTGAATGAATTATCTGCCGGCAGCGAGCGTGCTGTCCTGGTCCATATAAATTTTCGCAGCAAGGAGTTTAATGAGGACCTCGATGAGTTTATCGAACTTGCTGTCTCATCAGGCATCAGTGTAAAAACCACCATCACCTGTACCAGGGATGTCCCGAATCCGCGCTATTACATCGGACAAGGCAAACTTGATGTTATTAAACAAGCTGTAGATATGCACGAGGCCGATGTTATTATTTTCAACCATGTTATCAATCCGGCACAGGAAAGAAATCTTGAACGTGAATTAAATTGCCGTGTTATCGATCGGGTTGAATTGATTCTTGATATATTTGCACAACGTGCGCGCAGTTATGAGGGCAAACTGCAGGTCGAGAAGGCCCAGTTACAAAATCTCTCAACCCGATTAATACGTGGCTGGACACACCTGGAGCGGCAGAAAGGTGGTATTGGTTTACGAGGTCCCGGTGAAACCCAGCTTGAAACCGACCGGCGCCTTATCGGAAAACGTATCAAGACGATCAATGCGCGCCTGGAGAAAGTCAGGTGCCAGCGCCAGCAGGGAAGAAAACAACGCAGAAGATCTGAAATACCCCTGGTTTCACTGGTAGGATATACCAACGCAGGCAAATCGACGTTGTTTAATTATCTGACAGGCGCCTCTGTTTATGTGGCAGACAAACTGTTTGCAACCTTGGATCCTACGATACGGAGGATTAATGTAGCACCTGGTGTTCCTGTGATAGTAACCGATACTGTTGGATTTATCAGGCATATCCCGCATGATTTGATTGAGGCATTTCATGCAACACTGGAGGAGACACAGGAGGCTGATCTGCTTTTGCATGTGATCGATGTAAATGATGAACACAGACATGCACATATTGAGCAGGTCAATCAGGTTATCAATGAGATAGGCGCCTCCGCCATTCCCCAGATTGAAGTGTATAACAAGATTGACAGTCAACAGGAATTGTCTCCAAGAATGGAGTTGAACGGTGATGGTCAGCCACACCGCGTCTGGTTATCTGCGCGGACAGGTGCAGGCGTGGAATATCTGATTGATGCAATTTACCAGTTCATTTCAGGCAAGGCACGACGGCATCGACTGTGTTTACCGGCGTCCGCTGGAAGACTGCGCGCACAGTTATTTGATATAGGGGCTGTATATAATGAGTGTACTGATGAACAAGGTGGATGGATAATGGAAGTTAATATGGAAGCCCCACAGTTGTATCAACTATGTCATGAGTCAGGACTGGATGATGTTAAGTTGCAGTCATACCTTCCTGCACTTTAAGATCAGAATTTAAGATATATAGTTATTCATAATCTCTTACATGGCAAATCGTTATTTTATGATCAGGAGTATAAATTAATGGGATGGAACCAGCCGCCGAGCGGCAATAACGGCAAGGATCCCTGGGGCAGACGTGGCCGTGGCGAGGGCCCGCCGGATCTCGATGAAATCGTCCGCAAGATGCAGCAGGGATTGGGGAGTTTATTCGGCCGCCGCCCGGGTAACGTCGGTGATGATGGATCTTCATTAACTTGGATATTTGTCTTTCTGGCGCTGATTGCATGGTTGTCCTATGACATGGTCTATACCATTGATCAGCAGGAACGTGGCGTCGTGTTGCGTTTTGGTGAATATGTCACCACGCTGCAACCAGGTCTGAATATTCGTTTTCCCCGGCCGATTGAAAATGTCATTGTAATCAATGTTGGCCAGGTACGTTCCATTACCCATAAGGCCATTATGTTGACGCAGGATGAAAATATTGTTGATGTTGAGGTGGCTGTCCAGTGGCGAATAAAAGAACCGACGGATTATCAATTTAATGTCTATGCCCCTGACACTACCTTGCGACAGGTAACCGAGAGTGCTGTGCGTGAGGTGATTGGTAAAAGCGAGTTGGACTTTGTCCTGACCGAGGGACGTAGCGAGATTGCACAACGTCAGCAGAAATTGATGCAACAGATTATGGATGATTACAAGACGGGCATCCTGATCCTGGGTGTTGAGATGCAACCTGCGAAACCGCCGGATGAAGTCAAGGCGGCCTTTGATGATGCCATCAAATCCAGAGAAGATGAACAACGTCTGGTGAATGAGGCGGAGGCCTATCGTAATGATGTTATTCCCAAAGCACGTGGTGCAGCCGCACGCCTGCGTGAAGAGTCCAATGCCTATAAGGCCAGGGTAATAGCAAAGTCGGAAGGTGAGGCCAGCCGTTTTGAGCAACTGCTGGCCGAATATGAACAGGCGCCGGAAATAACGCGCCAACGGCTTTACCTTGATTCGATTGAATCCGTGTTATCCAATACGAATAAGGTATTGCTGGATACTGAAGGGAGTAACAGCTTGATGTATTTGCCCATTGATCAATTGCTGGAAAAGCGGGGCAGCGACCAGACACAAGCAATTCCCAAAGAATATAAGCCTGACTCACAACCGGCTGTCAGTGATGACCTGCGCAATCAGTTATCAACCAGACCCCGGGGAGCACGTTAATCATGCTGCCGAGAATAATTATAGTGATTTCGCTGATTGTCGTTGCGGGCTATTTTTCCCTGTATCAAGTGGATCAATGGGAAACGGCCATTGTGTTTAAATTCCGTGAGATTGACAGTGTAAATATCCAGCCAGGATTGCATGTAAAACTCCCTATTGTGAACACAGTACAGATATTTGAAAGACGGTTACTGAATCTTGACAAGGAGGCACAGCGTTTTCTCACCAAGGAGAAGAAGGACGTTATCGTCGATTACTATATCAAATGGCGCATCTCGGATGTGAATGGATTCTATACTGCCACACGGGGTGATGTGCTGTACGCTAATGGATTACTTGAACAAAGGATCACCCGTGCATTACGGGATGAATTTGGCGCGCGTACGGTCCAGGAAGTTGTTGCCGGCGAACGTACTCAGGTTCTTGATATCGTCACGGCCACTACCTCAAACCTGCAGGATGAACTTGGAATCACCATGGTTGATGTGAGGACTAAACGTATTGACCTGCCTGCTGAGGTGAGTGAATCAGTCTATGACCGCATGCGCGCTGAGCGTAACCGGGTAGCAAAGGATTTCCGTGCCCGTGGTTCAGAGGGAGCGGAACGGATCAAGGCCAATGCAGATCGCGAACGCGAAGTTATTCTTGCAAATGCCTATAAGGATGCAGAAATCATACGGGGTGAAGGTGATGCCCAGGCTACCGGAATTTATGCCGCTGCGTTCGGCAAGAATGAGGAATTCTATGCACTTTACCGCAGCCTGAATGCCTACCAGAACAGTTTCGATAAAGGGAATGACATCCTGCTGCTGCAACCTGATTCAGATTTTTTCAAATACTTTAACCATCCAAAGGGGCAATGATTGGATACTGAAAAAATCTGTTTATAGTTTTATTTCAGTTCAAAAAGTGAGTTATGCGATTTTCACTTTGTCCAATTTCAGGCGTAAATTGAGAAATCTGGTTTTCTGGATTGGGGACTCCGGGCATATCCCGGTTTTTTTATGCCACATGCATGTCATAAAACTAATTACATAGGCGTTGTACACGGTAGTACCGATTAGTGCCAAGAATGTAAAAACAGGTTTTATCAGTAACCTGTTACTATATGTTCATATAACATGATATTGAAATGTGGAGTGAATTACTGACGGCATTTGCCCTGGTACTGGTATTGGAAGGCATTATGCCTTTCATTAATCCGGCTGGTTTGCGCAGGATGATTGTCATGGTGGCACAAATGGATGATGTCACTTTGCGCATTGTTGGGTTGACCAGCATGTTATCGGGGGTCTTGTTACTTTATTTGGTACATTAATTATCATGGTGACGCAGAATCGCTGGTTATTGCCTGAAGGCATCGAAGAGATATTACCACCGCAAGCCGGAAGGCTTGAGGGCTTATGCCGGAAGATCATTGATCTCCATATCAGCTGGGGTTATCAGCTGGTCATGCCTCCATTGATTGAATATCTGGATTCTTTGTTAACCGGGACAGGAAGTGATCTTGATCTGCAAACCTTCAAGCTGACTGATCAACTCAGTGGTCGTCTGCTTGGTATTCGTGCTGATACCACACCACAGGTAGCGCGTATAGATGCTCACAATCTCAAACGCGATATACCGACACGCCTCTGTTATCTGGGAACAGTATTACATACTCGGCCAGAAGATACCGGCGGTACCCGCAGCCCCTTGCAAATGGGCGCAGAACTTTATGGTCACGAGGGGATTGAAAGTGATGCCGAAATTCTATGTTTGATGCTTGAATCATTGAAGGCAGCAGGAATATCCCGTGTCCATGTAGACCTTGGTCATGTCGGGGTCTACCAGGGACTTGCGCACCAGGCAGGTTTGACGGGTGAACAGGAGATGCAATTATTCGATGTCCTGCAACGAAAGGCAGCAGCTGAACTTAAAAATCTCGTACGATCATGGTCGTTATCCAATAAGGCAAGCCGGATGTTCAGTTATCTTATCGAGGCCAATGGTAATGCTTCGATATTGCATGAGGCGCGAAAAGTACTGGCCGATGCGAAAGTCAAACACTGTCTGGATGATTTGCAGAAAATTGCAAAATTGGTAACGAAGCGTTTGCCGGATGCCCCTCTTAATTTTGATCTGGCAGAATTACGTGGTTATCACTACCACACCGGCATCGTGTTCGCGGCGTATGTCCCTGGGAGGGGTCAAGGTATTGCCTTTGGTGGACGTTATAATGATATTGGCAGCGCTTTTGGCCGTGCACGTCCGGCCACCGGCTTCAGCACGGATGTGAAAACACTGCTGGCTTTAAGTTCTGTTCCTGAACAGGAACAGGAAGGGATCTTTGTGCCTTGCTCAAATGATCCAAAACAAATAAAGGTGATAAATAAATTACGGCAACAGGGGGAGATCGTGATTTGCGAATTACCCAAGCAAAAAGGTAACGCTCATAATATGGGATGTAATCGTCAACTGATACGGAAAAATGGCATCTGGAAAGTTGTTAAATTGTAAATCAGGGGCTAGGGACTTGGGGCTGGTGACTGGTTAAAAATTTATTTATTTTGTTTCTAGTCCCTAGCCACCAGTCCCGAGTCACGGTATACGGAGTATAAATGGGAAAAAATATAGTTGTCATTGGCACCCAATGGGGTGACGAAGGTAAAGGCAAGGTTGTTGATCTGCTGACGGAAAAGGCTGCAGCCGTCGCCCGTTTCCAGGGTGGACATAACGCCGGGCACACCGTAGTCATCAATGGTGAAAAAACCGTTCTTCACCTTATTCCTTCCGGTATTCTGCATGACAATGTGCAGTGCCTGATCGGTAATGGCGTTGTCCTGAGTCCTGCGGCATTGATTGAAGAAATTAAGATGCTGGAGAAAAACAATGTGCCGGTACGCAAACGACTGCATATCAGTGATGCATGTACATTAATATTGCCATATCACATTGCGCTCGATCAGGCGCGGGAAAAAGCAAAAGGAAGTGCGGCTATCGGCACCACGGGCCGTGGTATAGGGCCTGCTTATGAAGACAAGGTTGCGCGACGTGCACTGCGTGTCAGCGATCTGCTTCATCGTGAACGGTTTGCCGCCAAATTGGGCGAAGTGCTGGATTTTCATAATTTCATGTTGAAAAATTACTACAAGACCAGGCCCATTGATTTTCAATCTGTACTGGATGACACACTTACATTGGCTGAAGATATCATTCCTATGGTGACCGATGTTGCAGAATTGCTCTTTCAAATACACCAAAAAGGCGAAAACATTTTATTTGAAGGGGCACAGGGCACCTTATTGGATATTGACCACGGAACATATCCCTTTGTAACATCATCCAATACGACGGCCGGCGGGGCAGCGACAGGAACCGGTGTCGGGCCGGTGAATTTCAATTATGTACTGGGCATTACCAAGGCCTATACCACCCGCGTTGGATCGGGTCCCTTTCCGACGGAATTGTTTGACGAACTGGGTGAACATCTGTCACGGGTTGGTCATGAATTTGGTGCCACAACCGGACGTAAAAGGCGTTGTGGCTGGTTTGATGCCGTGGCGCTCCGGCGATCCAAACAGATCAACAGCCTCTCCGGGTTATGCGTAACCAAACTTGATGTGCTGGATGGTCTGGAAACGATACAACTCTGTACCGGTTATGAATGTAATGGTGAAATAAGACTGACCCCGCCATCTGGCGCTGATGACTTTGCTGATTGCAAACCTGTTTATGAGGAGATAGCGGGTTGGAAAGTATCGACCGTTGGCATCAAAGATTATAAAGCCCTGCCTGCAAATGCCCGTCACTATTTGAAGCGTATTGAGGAAATTACTGATACGCCGATCGACATGGTATCTACAGGACCGGATCGCGAACAGACGATCATCCTGCGGCATCCGTTTGATTAAAAAATATGTTTCATGAGCAAACCGGCCAGAAATTAAAAATTATCAGATGATGCCAGGTCATCATCGTTCTTGGTCAGCTTTTGGTGAACTAATTAATTCTGATGTGTGGCTCTATCACGGAGAATGTACGGCGGCGGTTATTGGATTTCATCTTGACTACGTGGCCGAGTTTGACTAACTGCCGAATCAGATAATCGATGCTGAATTTTTCTATCTTGCCAGTTACAATTGCACTCACATCAGGCTGTTTAATACCGAGTTTTTCCGCTGCGGCCGCCTGACTCATCTTGTGCTTGCGCAGATATTCCCGGATGGCAAGGGCAAGATCGGCCCGGATTAACAGACTGGCGGCCTCGGCATCGCTGAAGCCCATATCCTTGAATACATTGCCACTTGATTTAATCATTAGTGATTGCCTCGTTGTTTCTTTAATCATCTGGCCTTCCGGCGCAGACGCCTTGCCTCTTTCAGCCGTTGTTTCGCGATTTCAATATCGCTTCTCGGCGTATTCCAGCTTTTCTTTGCAAAACAGTGCAGGACATAAACTGCATCAGTAAAAGTTGCAACATAAATGGTCCTGTATTCATTTTCGGCGTGGATCCTGATTTCCCTTACGTCTGGACCGATAGTGCGTATAGGTTTCCAGTCAGAGGGGTTCAAGCCTTTTTGTACTGCTCTTAGCTCGAAACCTGTTTGTCGCATGGCCTGTCTCGAGAACTTCCTCAAGTCATCCAGTGAATTTCCGACCTAGATCAAATCCTTTTGTTTATCCATAGTTACGAATTATAGGATATT
>JACQHV010000097.1 GCA_016198885.1 Gammaproteobacteria bacterium | reverse complement strand
GTACGATTACAGGGAAGTAATCGGTACGACTCCATGGATGGAGGAGGTAGAACCGCGTCGGGAACTGTGGTCGAGGGTCGAGTCAGGACGCCTACAGGGACGTAGGTGGTAGAGTAATGCAGGAAGCAATTACCGAGCGGAGACCGAGAGAATGTTGGGAACATATTCTCGAACATTTTCTCGAGCAATTACCGAGCGTAAGAGCGACGGGTTCTTCATCCTTAAAGTGTTGTTTTTATCCATCAAAAATTCATTCTAAGCTTTATATCATGCCTATTTCAATGCTGATACCTTACCTAATCAATGTGTTACGTAGGTCCGACCCAGATGGACCAGATGGCTCGGCCTGCCAGAGATCATGGGCCTCCTGCATCCTCAGCCAGATATTCGGGCCATTCCCAATCAACCTGCCCAACCTTAACGCGATATTCGGCGTAACCGGTTTTGTTTCGTTCAGAATATTATGAATCGTTTGTCTGGAAACATGCATCAGCCGTGCAAACTCGCTGACCGGGATCTGCATCGCCGGAATTACGTCTTCACGCAACACAGCGCCAGGGTGTGTAGGTTGTCTGTTCATCTGTTTCTCACTTGTTTAAGCAGCGTGCGATGAGATACGATCTAGTTTACTGCCCAATTTATGACGCGCTTCTTCCACATCGTAGTCAGATTGCAATCCCATCCAGAAAGACTCAGAAACATTAAAATATTTTGCAAGACGCACTGCGGTATCTGCTGTAAGCGCTCTCTTGCTTTGAACAATTTCATTGATACGGCGCGGTGGTACGCCGATATCGCGGGCAATCTTGTTTTGACTGATACCCATAGGCTCAAGAAATTCCTTGAGCAATACTTCGCCGGGATGGATATTAGGTAATCTTTTCATGTTTCTCACCTGTTAATGATAATCGACTATTTCTACCTGATAAGCGTCGCCGTTTTTCCAGACAAAACAAACGCGCCATTGATCATTGACTCGAATACTAAACTGACCATCCCTGTCTCCTCGCAGACGCTCCAGACGATTTGCCGGAGGAATCCTGAGGTCATCAAGTGTACCGGCATTGTTCAACATACGTAATTTTCGTCTTGCAACATTCTGAATATCATGGGGTAAGCGCCTGCTGACAAGGCCTTTCCATATCAACTCCGTTTGACTGTCTTTGAAGTCCTTTATCATGGGGGAAGTATAGCGGTTTACGTTATATAACGCTATACGTTATATCGCACGAAGTAGTTCTGAATATATATCTATTTTATCTACATGGACGACATACAGGAAAGTATAAGTGTCGCGACGACATGGAGTCGAAGAGCGACCGTAGTGTATGCCGCGGGCGTGGAATGCGTAGGATGCCTACATGGATGTAGGTAGTAGACAATGTCAGGAACATATTGTCGAGCGGCGAATCTACATGGACGACATACAGGGACCTCGGTACCCCCTTGTGGGGTGAGTATAAGTGTCGCAATAGGTAGGAAACCGAACGCGACCGTACAAATGCCGTGGGCACATGGACGACGCACATGGAAGTGCTAGTGCCGCAAGCGCATGGAGCGCACGACTCCATGGATGGAGGAGGTAGAACCGCGTCGGGAACTGTGGTCAAGAGTCGAGCCGGGACGCCTACACGGAAACGTGCAGGGAAGCACTAATACTGCAAGCGCAGGAAGCGCAGGAGCAGTGAATAGGTGGTACGACCACATGGATGTGTGAGGTAGAGTTGCGCCGGGAGCGGCAACCGAGAGTAATGCAGGAAGCAATTACCGAGCGGAGACCGAGAGAAAGTCAGGAACAATTTCTCGAGCATTTATCTGCCGTACTAACGCGAACACATTGAGTGCAGGAGCGACGAGGTCTTCATCCTTAAAGTGTTGTTTTTATCCGTCAAAAATGCATTCTAAGTTTTATATCATGCCTTTTTCAATGCTGATACCCTACCTAATCAATATGTTACGCAGGTTCGACCCAGATGGTTTGGGACACTAATGCCACAAGGACACGATGTCCATGAGTGGCCCGGCCCCTTTTATTCATTATAGGTAGGAAACTGAACGCGACCGTACTAATTAACAAGGTACAGCTACTTAGTACGCCTTCACACAAACACCGTAATTGTCTTTACCTGCATTCCCTAGTGTTTGAATAATCGTCGCAACCATCTCATTGAAAGCAACATGTGCAAATATGGGATGGTTCCTGTCACTGTCAGTCGTATCATATAGAATATCCACAAGCATTGTTGCATCATCGACACCAATTCTAACAACACCTATGTGCAAACTCATCGGATTGACATCCTCGGAAAGCCCTAATCTTACCTTGGACAATTCTTTTGAAGACCCTTGCAGACGATCCTGAAGCTCTTTGCCAAAATAATCTGTAATCTTAATAAATCTAGAGGATACAGTAAGACCAAGCTTTTCCAAATTATTGTTCTCTGCGATATGATTTAATATATCTGCAATATTACTTGCATGTCTTAAAGCGGCTTTATGTAATGTATCGGGATCTGTTCGGATATCACTATGTGCTGCGACTATTAATTGTGTAGGTATAAAATTTCCATAATCATCTGTCGGTGATGGGTAAACCTTCCCATCTCGTGAAGTAGGTGCTTTTGGATGTAAAGATACGACTTGCTTGGCATATATTTTGGATTCCTTTTCACAATCAGATATCATTTTTGTATCAACATCAATCTTTACCCTAACATTGGGTCCCAAGTTATCATCGTGCACATAGAGAATTTCTATAATTGAATCTGCCAAGTCCGGGATCGAGGGGTCTGCCCTAGAAGGTATACAGGATCGAAATCCGACGCAACAGATTGCGTGATCTCCAACATCTTCACCAGATTGTAATCTACCTACAATCAGTACAGGGTAACCTGAACGAATGAAGGATACACATGTGCTAGCAAAGCGATCTTTTGAAAATCCAATGGTGCGTCCATTCGTATCCTTTACATCACCTTCAGTAATAAGTGGCACCAAGTCACGTTCTTTTATGGCCTCATATATCTGAAGAATATTTAAACCCTTCGACGGGAACACACGTGTACCAAATGAATGTCTTTTGTGTGCATCACGAGTTATGTCAGCAGTAGTTGGTATAGCGTGGTGGTCATCAAAAGCTGAAGAATGCAGCATTGACCAAAGGCTGATCGTCGCACAGGCTCCAACCCCGGTATCCTGTTGTTGCCACGCCAACCCCTCCACCCATAATTCGACACCGGCTATGTGTGCAAAATATGGTCGCGATGGGTTAATAACGCGCGGGGTAGTATTAATAAATTGATCTGGGAACCATTTCAATACGGTTCTTCCGAGAGGTGCTGCAGGAATTGGGCGTTTGACAATAAATCCCAAATAAGCATCTTGCAACTGTTCAATTGCTTTTTTACTTCCACCAACTGCAGCAGTCAATGTACGACGACCAATATTCTTCGAAAAGAAATGAAGCCGTTCACAAATGTTGACATAACCTTTTGAGCTTATACTGTAAAACGCCGCGAATTCGGCCAGATAATCACGATCAAAATATTTCGGTTCCCTAAGTATAACTTTTGCTTCCATCTCACTAAGATATCGTTCCAAATATTGAACTTGTCTTGTTTTTGAATGGAAAAGGGAAAAGAAATTATCCTGTGTAAATTTACAGAACTGTAATTTCTGGTCTTTTGGCATAAGTACATCCCTATCCTTTTCAGGAATCCGAATAGAAAAAGTTAAGTAACTACTTTTGCCCGACAGATTTGCTTAACGTATCTTGCGTTACAGGCGTGTCAAATGGACGCAAACGATCTTTTAGTCTCTCATCTTTAAGCTGTTTTGCAAATGACACAAGCTCATCTTGATCTTTCTTACTGAGTTCAACGCCTTTCAGTGGTTGTGACCATGCTGATTTTGGAATAGTCCACAATGTATATTCTGCTTTTCTCTTTGCCATGTTTCCTCCTTCCCCCCCAGGTATTTGAACAATCTTGATTACTAGACTTCGTCAGCCCGTTAATCAGACTGGTTATCCTCATCCACTCCTCTGCTTTATTGAAAAAATAAATCGGCCGATTTGATCGACCGATCCATACAAAATGTTAACGAGTCCACGTATATCAGGAATAAGAGACCTAATATCAGTTTCGCCTAGATTTCAGAAATTCGATGTACTGCAAGACAAGATTCTCTTCGTCATTTGTCAGGTCGACAATGCTGGAAGACAATTGGGACTCCTTGCGTGAACTACCTACTGAGTTAGCTATCAGCCCTTGGTAATTTTCTCTGGCTCCGCTAGGCAAATACCCAGCATGAGCCAGTAAGTCTAGGTACGGTGCATTGAAGTACTCTGCTAATTTTCTCAGCTTAATTGGGTTCGGGTTGGTTGCAACACCCCGCTCAAGTTGGGACAGATAGGCATTGGAGATACCTGTTTCTGACTCAACAGTTCTGAGGCTAACACCTTTATTTTGGCGAAGCCTGCGTAACTTTGCGCCTAACTGATCAGGCATATAACAACATAATTATTTATTATAATTCAGTGAGTTGCATAATAAGCAAGTTAAACTTATAGTCCAATATGCATGATATGTCAAGCAAAAACATGCCTTTGCTTGACATATCATGCATATATTGCTTATTATAATACGCAACGCTTGAAATAGTATACTCAAGCAAACTAAATCACTTGTTGCCACTTATATAGGAGGACAACACTATGAAAGACGAAATTGTGTTCTTTATAGATAAAGAGAAATTTACAACCGACGATAAGACTCAGACCGCCGCTCAGTTGTTGAAATTGGCAAAGGAAGACCCTGCCGAAACTACTCTCGTTCTTAAAAAGGGTAATGACCTCACGAAATTCAAAGATGAAGACATTGTCACCATTAAAAATGGAATGCACTTTGTAGTCTTTCACGATGGTCCAACCCCAGTTTCCTACTTCGGTCCAGAGCGATTCGTGGGGGAACTGATAGAGCTAGGGTACAAACCAGAACTAATTGCTGCATCGGATAATAACAAATATGCGATCTTGCGAGACTATGAGGTATTACTGGGGAAATTCATCGGACGGAAAATTGATCTGGGGATGCTCGCAACTAACGATTTTCCAGTATCGGTCACGTCCGCAATCCATGTTCGTGCTAATCCTCAGCTTTTTGAAAAGCAGGATACGGTTACAAATGTAAGAAACATCACAGACAGTGTACTTGGATCTGAGTGGCGTTACTGGAGTATAAACTTCAATTGGAAAAAGGGATATTCCACGAGACGACTTATGTCAAAAATCAATACTGTCTTTCAAAATGCCTGATCACATACTCAGTGTCGCGATTCCTGCCGCGACTGTATTGCGCATGTTTGAGCATCTCATTCGTGCTGACAAAGAAGAAGATCTTTTATTCGCGCTGTGGTACCCATCACAGGGAGTCACCCGCTATACGGCATTGATCCATACGCCAGTGTTCCCCCAACCAGGTGACAGGCAACGCCACGGAAACGCCAGTTTTAATCCACAATACCTAGAACGTGTGTGCGCTTTTGCAATGCAGACAAATGCCGGTGTGGCATTTATCCACAGCCATCCAGTACCGGGATGGCAAGATATGAGTCTAGACGACATCGTTGCAGAACAAAAAATGGCGGGAGCCGTATCGAGCTTAACAGATATGCCCTTGGTAGGAATGACCGTCGGTACCGACGGGACATGGAGTGCCCGTTTTTGGGAACACATCAAAGGTAAACAATTCCAGCGAATCTGGTGTCATTCAGTACGGTCGATTGGTAAGCAGTTGAACGTATCATTTAATGATTCTTTGATGCCCAAACCGGAGTACCGAACCGAGTTTAAACGGACAATAACTGTATGGGGCAAGCAGAATCATGCACGACTTGCACGGCTCAAGGTTGGCATTATTGGTCTTGGTAGTGTGGGGAGTTTTGTTGCGGAACAACTTTCGCGTATGGGTTTTGAGAATCTTTCATTGATTGATTTCGATACCATCAAATTTCATAACCTCGATCGAACCTTATTTGCGACTAAAGAAGATATTGGCAAGCATAAGGTTACGGTAATCAAGGAGATGGTACATAAGTCGTCCACAGCAAAGCAAATATATGTGGATTGTATCCCTTACAGCATAGCGGAAGAGGTCGGATACTTGGCAGCCTTGGACTGCGATATTCTCTTCTCCTGTGTGGACCGGCCACGAGCACGTCGCATTCTTAATCATTTTGCATATGCTCACCTTATTCCCGTGATCGATGGTGGAATTCAGGTTAGGTTCAAGGAGCAAATATTTACTGGCGTGGACTGGCAATTACAAACGATATCGCCGGACAGACCATGTTTTGAATGTCTCGGTGTCTACAACAATGCGGATGTTGCCACCGAAATTGAGGGAAAACTCGATGACCTATCATACATAAAGGGATTGCCCGCAACACACAGATTCCGGCGCAATGAAAATGTTATTCCTTTTAGTGCCAATCTGGCTTCTTTGGAAGTCCTGCAATTGATTGCACTTGTCACTGGCATCGCCGGCGTCGATGACTTTGGGGTGCAGCGCTACCGCTACAACCCTGGTATCGTTGAGCGGAATGTTGAACGAACTTGCATTGATGGATGCGCTCACGTCTCGCTTACGGCTCGCGGTGATAAGGACTTCACTCTGTATGGTCAATGCAAAGCGGCTGAGAAGACTAGACGAGAGGTGAACAAAATAGGGGTCTGACACTCTCCTATTTCTTTTATATATTTAAGCAGCTAATGATTTTACTGTTGCTTCGGTGAGTTTTTGTTGGGTGGATTGGGCTTTTTTGATTTGAGATTCGAGTTGGTCGCAGAGAGCCATGAGTTGATCGACTTTGGCGACGATACGTTTTTGTTCTTCTATTGGAGGTAATGGAAACTCAGCGTTTTTCACAATGCCTGTATTTAAATTTAGTTGAGCCATGCCATAAGCACGTCTCTTGAATTCTTCTTGGAACACCTGGAAAAAGTAATAGAGAAATTTAGGATTAACGTAATCTGCATTTAAGTATGGAAATGCTAAATAGCCGTCATGAATACAACCTTTTTCCATACCTACCACAATTGGTACGCCAATTGTTGCACTATTCGTCAATAGAAACGTTCCTTTTTCTACAATAACACTTTTCTTTGCTCCTTCTTCTGTGAGAAATTCATCGGTATCATTCAAAATCCAGCCATTAGAATACTTTCGAATATCTGATATCTTTATCCAATGATATGGTGTGCGAAAAGTGGAAAAATATTTTGGATCGCCCTTTGGTCGAGGAGATGCACCACGAATAACTGGGATTATCTCACCTAACCTAACAGATGCCCAATGTGCAGGAATATTGAAATAAGGTGTATCTGATCCTTCCTCAGGTTCCTTTTTCTCTCTACGTATTTTTCCACAATCAATTAATGATTGTTTATATTTTTTTGCATTTTCCAGTAAATAATTTGCTGATTTATCTTTTGGATCTCGCGGCACGAACTTACCCTGAATGGCGAGTTGAGTAATACCTGTGCGCAGTTTAGTGAGGTTTTCGAGATTATAGTAGAGATGGCGGAAGTTATTGGCAATACGTTGCCAGTGTTGATTGAATTCCTCGGGTGTTTGACTAGTCAGGAGTTTGTCGAGGACGGCATTATTAATAGCAACATGGGTTTTGGCTTTTTGTTTTTGTTGGTTTTCGAGCTGGTCACATAGGACCATGAGTTGATCGACTTTAGCGACGATGCGTTTTTGTTCTTCGAGTGGGGCTATTGGAAAATACTGACTGGTCAGTATCTTATAATGACGACTATATCCACGGCTTTTTAGATCATAACTACGGAGGACCAGATAAAAATATTTTTCAAAAATACCTATTGGTTGCAATATTTTGACACCGTCTGCTCCTACGACAAAATCAAAATCCACATACTTTATGGCTCTTGTATGGTCTCCGAAAATAATTACAGGCCCAGGTATTTTGATCGTCTTATATTCTTCATCTGTGTAGCCTGCGATAAAAGATTGGCCTTGATCCACTACCGGTACTTTCCCTGACTCAAGTATATCTTTTGTTTTTATTTTATTTTTTCCTTGAGCAATTGGATAAAATATT
>JACQHV010000096.1 GCA_016198885.1 Gammaproteobacteria bacterium | reverse complement strand
GCTCACGCTGACCGGGATCATTATCTGCACCGCATAATTTATTTACAGGATAGCCGCTGGCAATGAGACCGCCAATCAGGCTGCGGCCCATGTTGCCACAGCCAATAAAAGTGATTCTGGTATTTTTCATAAGAAAGTTCTCTTAATTCATCCGTGGCGGAAATAAAGTGTAACAACATGACATTGTGAATGCATGAAACAATCAGCGGTTCAGTAATAATCCCGGGGGCCGAACAGTGCGGTCCCAATGCGCACCATGGTCGAACCCTCTGCAATTGCTGCTTCCATATCGTGGCTGGTACCCATGGAAAGGGTATCAAGGGCAGGATATGACAAATTTAATACATCGAATATTTCTTTAAGTTGGCGGAACGGGATCCGTTGTTGATCAAAATCATCGGATGGCGCAGGCAATGTCATCAGGCCCCGCAATCTGAGTCTTGGCAGCGTGGTGCAGACCTGTACCATATCCTTCAGGGCATCCGGGTGTATGCCTGATTTGTTTTGTTCATGACTGATATTGATCTGGATACAGATATTGATGGGTGGGAGTTGATCAGGACGCATATCGTTCAGCCTCTGTGCGATTTTTGCGCGATCAAGGCTGTGTACCCAATGAAAATTCTCTGCAATTACACGTGTTTTATTGGATTGTATGGGCCCGATAAAATGCCAGGTCAGGCGGGGATCATTTATTGCCGTAATCTTGCCCAGGGCTTCCTGTACATAGTTTTCTGCGAAGTCAGTTTGACCACAGTCTATTGCCGAACTGATATCCTCAAAGGGCCTGGTTTTGGTTACCGCAAGCAGCTTTACCGAGCCCGGCTGCCGGCCATATTTTTGCTCTGCCTCGGCTATGACCTGACGTAACTGATTGAAGGAATTCGCTGAATTTTTCATGGTAAAACAGTAGTCTATACTTCAAAAAATAAGTAAGATTGTGATGTAACTCAATATAGTTAGAAATAAATATTATCTAATATAACGGATGCTGAGTTATCGTTATAAGTTGATTTTCAATATTGCAACTATGTCACGACTTTTTCTTTATAATCTGTACACTTTCTTGGACTTACATTGCCGGATTGGAGGACTAGATGGATATCGGTGAACTACTTGCTTTTGGGGTAAAAAACGGCGCATCTGATTTGCATTTGTCAGCCGGACTTCCACCCATGATTCGGGTCGATGGTGATATCCGCCGGATTAATGTGCCGCCTCTGGACCATAAAGATGTCCATGACATGGTCTATGACATCATGAATGATAAACAGCGTAAGGATTATGAAGAATTCTGGGAATGTGATTTTTCATTTGAGGTCCCTAAACTCGCACGGTTCCGGGTCAATGCCTTTAACCAGAATCGCGGGGCAGGTGCGGTTTTTCGAACGATCCCGTCAATAATTAAGAGTCTGGAAGAACTTGGCGCACCCGGAATCTTCAAGGATATATCCGATTACCCGCGTGGCGTGGTGCTGGTGACTGGCCCTACGGGATCCGGTAAATCGACCACACTGGCGGCCATGGTCAATCACAAAAATGAGAGTGAATTTGGTCATATCCTGACAGTTGAAGACCCCATCGAATTTGTACATACCAGTAAAAAATGCCTGATTAACCAGCGCGAAGTCCACCGTGATACCCTGGGATTCAACGAGGCTCTGCGTTCCGCTCTGCGTGAAGACCCGGATGTCATACTGGTGGGTGAAATGCGCGACCTGGAGACTATTCGCCTGGCCTTGACCGCAGCCGAAACCGGTCACCTGGTGTTCGGTACCCTGCACACGAGCTCTGCCGCCAAGACCATTGACCGTGTGGTTGACGTATTCCCGGCGGCGGAAAAAGACATGATCCGCGCCATGCTTTCTGAATCACTGCGCGCGGTTATTTCACAGTCATTATTGAAGAAAAAAGGCGGTGGTCGCGTGGCCGCGCATGAAATCATGATTGGTACCCCAGCTATACGTAACCTTATCCGTGAAAACAAGATTGCCCAGATGTATTCGGCAATTCAAACCGGGCAACAATTTGGCATGCAAACCCTGGATCAGAATCTGCAACAGCTGGTGCAGAAGGGTGTGGTAACCCGTGACGATGCCAGGGCCAAGGCCGCCAACAAAGACAACTTTTAATCTGATGATTAATTAATCAGGAGGGGCCTATGGAGCGAGAACAAGCAATCAAATTCATGCGGGATCTTCTCAAGCTCATGGTTGAGAAGAAGGGTTCAGACTTGTTTATTACGGTTGACTTTCCTCCTGCCATCAAGATTGACGGCAAGATTACGAAGGTCTCCAAGACAACATTAAACTCCGAAAATACCAAGGCGCTGGCCTATGCCATCATGAATGACAAGCAGCTCAAGGAATATGAGGCGACCAAGGAGTGTAATTTTGCCATTTCTCCCGTAGGTATCGGCCGGTTTCGCGCCAATGCCTATATACAGATGGGATATTGCGGACTGGTGTTACGTACGATTGAGACCACTGTGCCAACATTAGAGAAGATGGGCCTGCCTGAGATACTGAAGGATATATGCATGACCAAACGCGGACTGGTAATCATGGTGGGTGGTACTGGCTCCGGCAAATCCACGTCGCTTGCCGCCATGATCGATTATCGCAATGCCAACAGCTATGGTCATATCATCACGATTGAAGACCCGGTTGAATACGTGCATCCGCATCAAAACTGCATCATCATGCAACGCGAGGTTGGTGTGGATACCGATGACTGGGACATCGCGCTGAAAAATACCCTGCGCCAGGCACCGGATGTCATCCTGCTCGGAGAAATCCGTGACAGGGCAACGATGGAATTCGGTATTGCCTTTGCGGAAACGGGCCACCTCGCCATGGCGACGCT
This sequence comes from Gammaproteobacteria bacterium, assembly GCA_016198885.1. Lineage (GTDB taxonomy): Bacteria > Pseudomonadota > Gammaproteobacteria > Eutrophobiales > Eutrophobiaceae > JAENIZ01. The sequence goes on along the minus strand of JACQHV010000096.1, from coordinate 1,678 downwards.
GCACGCTAATAGTTCCAACCAGGCGCTGGATCGCATTATCAACTTTTTCCCGGAAGAACGCCGGCAGCAATTATTAATGGATCTCTCACTTAACATGAAGGCGATTATCTCACAGCGGTTGTTGAAGACGCGGGATGGCGCAGGCCGCGTTGCGGCCATTGAGATCATGTTGAACTCGCCCTTGATTGCCGATCTTATCCTCAAAGGTGAGGTGCATGAGATCAAGACGATTATGTCCAAATCCAATGAACTCGGCATGAAGACCTTTGACCAGGCGCTGTTTGACTTGTATGAGGCGGACAAGATCACTTTCGAAGATGCGCTGCGCAATGCTGATTCAATGAATGAATTACGTCTTAGGATCAAACTTGAAGGCAAGGCCGCCAAAGACAAAGACAAGCTCGAAGGGCTGGATCATCTGGCTATCGAGGAAGACAAAGAGGATAAATCAGGATTCTTGCGCAGATAACGATCTAAATAATTACCAACAAGAAATTATAAACAGATTTAAAAGGGCACTACTGCGATGGATATCACACCGTATTTAAAACTAATGGTTGAAAAAAATGCCTCGGATTTGTTTTTCACGGTTGGCACGCCGGTAAAAATCAAGATAGAAGGCAAGGCAACACCAGTTGGCAAAACCATGCTTACGAGTGATTTATGCAAGGCCGCCGCTTATGGCATCATGAATGAACGTCACATCAAGCAATTTGAAGAAAAAATGGAGTGTGACTTTGCGATTGCATTACCTGATGGGGGTTCACGTTTTCGCGTCAATGTCTTCCGTCAGCGCGGTGAAATTGGCATGGTCTTGCGACTTATCCCCTCAAAGATACCGACTGTTGACCAATTAGGACTGCCGGAAATACTCAAGGATTTGATTTTGCATAAACGAGGACTGCTCCTGATGGTGGGTGCAACGGGATCAGGCAAGTCGACAACCCTGGCCGCCATGATTGACCACCGCAACGAGAATATGGCGGGACATATACTTACTATTGAAGATCCGGTGGAATTCAGCCATCCGAACAAGAAATCAATCATTAATCAGCGCGAAGTCGGTGTAGATACCCTTTCTTACCGTAATGCCCTGAGAAGCTCCTTGCGCGAAGCGCCGGATGTCATATTGATTGGTGAGATCCGTGACCGGGAGACCATGGAAGCCGCGCTGGAATTATCCAATACCGGACATCTTGCGATATCAACATTGCATGCCAATAACGCCAACCAGGCCATGGAGCGTGTCATCAATTTGTTTCCACAGGATTTGCATAAGCAGTTATTCATGGATCTGTCACTGAATATCCGTGCAGTGGTTTCGCAGCGCCTTGTCTTGAGCATAGACGGGAAACGTTGTGCAGCCATTGAAATTCTTATCAATACGCCGCATATTTCAGAATTGATCCTGAAGGGTGATATTGATGAAATCAAAGTTGCTATGGCGGAAAGCGGCGCCAAGGGCATGCAGACCTTCGATTTGGCGCTCTTTAATCTTTATAAAGAGGGTCGTATTGAACTGGAAGAGGCATTGAATAATGCAGACTCAAGAACCAACCTCGAGGCCAAGATCAATTTTGGGTAAGCCTTGATTCAGTTCCTTTCGTTAATATAAACAATAAAATTATTTTCATCATTATAAGCAGCTGTTGAAATAATGAGGTGTACGGTTTCACAG
>JACQHV010000100.1 GCA_016198885.1 Gammaproteobacteria bacterium | reverse complement strand
TTTTCATGTCCAAATAATTCCGATTCCAGCAAGTCACGCGGGATGGCGGAAGTATTCAGGGCTATGAATGTTTCTCCTACGCGTGGACTATGATGATGCAGGGCCCTCGCAACCAGTTCCTTGCCAGTTCCGGATTCACCCGTAATCAGGACCGTCAGATTTGAACTTGATAATCGTCCAATTGCACGAAATACTTCCTGCATGGCAGGGGCTGATCCAATGATGATTTCTTCTGCATCCGCCACTGCATCTGTTTGTGCTGTACGGACTGTTCCTTTGTCGTGAATGGCGCGTTTCACAAGACTTACTACTTCATCAACATCAAACGGCTTTGATAAATATTCAAAGGCGCCTTCTCGAAAGGCGGAAACTGCGCGATCCAAATCAGAATATGCTGTCATGATAATCACGGGAACATCCGGTGAATGTTGCTTGATTCGTTCAAGTAATGCGATGCCATCCATGCCTGGCATGCGAATATCAGAGATCACAACATCCGGAGTATCACGCTTTATTTTCTCCAGGACATCATTCGGATCTGCGAAACTGGTGATGTTGACATCCTCCCTTGACAGGGCTTTTTCCAACACCCAGCGTATTGATTTATCATCATCTACTATCCAGACTTTCTTTTTCTCAGACATGGTTTTGTTCCATTGGCAAGTAGATGCTGAAAACTGTTTTTTCATCTTTTCTTTCATATTCAATTAATCCACCATGTAATTTGACAAGTGATTGTGCAATTGATAATCCTAAACCCGTGCCTTCAGCACGACTGGTGATCATGGGATAAAAAATACCCTTCTCAATCCCGGCGGGTATGCCGGGACCATCATCAATAATATCGAGCCGGACTACGAGCCGGTGTACCCGTTTTTGAATGGTAATTTGCCTCAAGACGCGCGTGCGTAACCAGATATGGCCATCAGTGGCCAACGCCTGGACGGCATTTCTCATTATATTAAGTACTGCCTGGATAACCTGTTCGCGATCCGCGCTCAAGAGCGGGAGACTCGGATCATAATCACGTATGATTTCAAATGATTCATCAAATTCTGCTTCGACAAGACTGCATACATATTCCAGCAACTCATGGATATTTACTTTACCCATGTTAAGCTTGCGATCACTCACCAGCATCCGGTCAATAAAATTACGCAATCGATCGGCCTCGTGAATGATAATCTGTGTATATTCAATCAATCCTGAATCTTCATTATTCAGTTCACGTTCCAGCAGTTGTGCCGCCCCACGAATACCACCGAGCGGATTTTTGATTTCGTGAGCAATTCCACGCACAGATTCCCTGGCGGCATCATGCAGAATCTCCAGGTTCTCCTCGCGCATAACGCGATGTAGTGAATCAGCATCAATCAATTCCACAATAACTTCTGAACACGCATCGCCGTTCATAATCGGTGTAACCTTGCAATCTACCGTGACGGAACGGGAGTTGGGTAATGTTAAGGAAAGACTGCGTTCCGTATAGGGACTCCCTGTTTTCAAGGTACGCTCAATCGTGTCGGCAAGGACAGGATACTGTGGAATGATCTCCTGCGGCGTTTGGCCGATGACCCTGCGTTTACTGATTGACAGGAGGTCTTCACAGGCATTGTTGATACACGTCAGATGCAGGTCTTTATCAAATAACATTACAGCCGTCGAAAGATTATCAAACATCTGAAGGGCGGTTTCTGCGCTAATGGACATATTAAAAACATTATTGCACTATTATAGTGCATTAGGAATAAGGTATCTCCTGCGAAATTCCTGCATTAAAATATTTATGATAATAAAATCAATAAGTTATAACTTCTTAATCAATGGAAATCAGGTTTAAATAACAAATAATGAGCAAGAAGCAGACCAACACCACGCAATTATCCCATTGACTCATGTAGATAGATGGTCTATCCTTATCCCTATGAAACATGTAGGAGATATGTAAATGACTGATTTTACTGTATTAGCGTTCATGAAACGCTTCCCGAATGATGATGTTTGTTTAGACCATCTCATGAAAGTAAGATTTAGTGATACAAGTATATGCCCCAAATGTGAGCGTGAGGCTAAATTCCATCGTGTAAAGAAGCGCCCAGTCTTTGAGTGTCAGTGGTGCGGTTATCAGATCAGCCCAATGGCGGGAACACCATTTGAGCGTTCCTCTACCCCGTTACAGAAGTGGTTCTATGCTATGTATCTGTTTACCACGTCACGTCATGGTGTCCCTGCGAAGGAACTCCAGAGACAACTAGGTGTTACCTACAAGTGCGCCTGGCGTATGGGCCATGAGATACGTAAATACATGACAGCAGTTGACGGTGACGGCTCTTACGGCGGTGGTACAGTCGTCGAAATGGATGAAACTTTTATGGGCGGCAGAAAGCGTAATAAAGATTACCTGTCAAAGCGAGGCAATCCCGTTGAAGGTAAAACCATCGTATTCGGTATGATAGAGCGTCAAGGCTCTGTCCAGACCCATATAATTGATAAGCGCACACGTAAAGCGGTTGAACGGTAATCCCCCCTGAAAATGAAGGTGTTTAGAAGTAGAATTTTCTACTGAAGAGGAGATTCTACGATGAAGAAGTCGCGCTACACCGAAAGTCATATTTTTCAGATCCTTAAAGAAGC
>JACQHV010000088.1 GCA_016198885.1 Gammaproteobacteria bacterium | reverse complement strand
CCCCTTCAAGGGGGAGGATAATTTTAATTTTGAGATAGGTTCTAGTATTTCGGAATTTCCTGAAGTACAGGGAAAAGTGTCAGTTACGCCTGTCTGTAAATTGCTAGGCGTTGCTGGTAATGCGCTCAAGTTCTTTACGGCGGTGTTCAACGACCTCGGTAAATGCCAGGGCGACCCGCGGAACGTTTTCAAAATAGTTGGTCAGGTCATCATAATTAGCGCGTAATAGTTGTGTTGGCTCAAGTGCTCGTACACAGGCCGTGCGCACGCCACCTGAAAAATAGCCCATTTCACCTATCGGTTCGCCCATCCCGACTTTAGCGATGGAAATCTCTTTACCTTCATTATTGATCCGAAATACTTCGACGAGCCCGGATGCAATGATGTACAAGGTAGGATCTTCTTCGCCTTGCATAATGAATTGTTCACCTGGTGCAACACTGGTTTCACGGAAATGTTTACTCAGTGCGGCAAGATCAGCTTGTGTCAGCGATGCAAATATAGGACATCCGGCCAGCCTTGCGATACGCTGATTACGCAGACTGTTTTCCAGCTCCGCCCGTGTGATTACACCCTGAGATATAAGAAGTTCACCCAAAGGTTTAACCGGTTCACCTTTTGCATAAGAAGCAATTTGTTTCTCAACTGCAGTGTTGATGGCGCCGCTGGATACAACCAGATAACCACCAAGTTTTTTTGGAGTGGGTTTTTTGACGTCAGTATTTGCCAATATTCTTCTCCTGCATCATTCCTTCAGGAAGAACCTGTGAAATATTAGGCCAAAGGGTGTTGAGAGGCAATGTATTAGTATTTGATTAATCTGCACTATTCAAAGCTGCTGAAAACGACTATTGATATTTTCCATATTTATCCTGGTAATTCTGGGCCAGTGTCTGCGCCTCTGTGAGTTGTTCTGGTGTCAGCTTGCCTGCTGTTGCGACCAGTGCCTCTTTTGCTTCCTCCACCCCTTGTGACAGGGCTGTCTGCAACCAGGCATACGCCTTTATATCATCCTGGGTAACTCCGTGTCCTTCAGAGTACATTAATCCGATTTTATACTGCGCCTGGCCGTAACCTTTCTTCGCGGCCCTGCCATACCAGTTGAGTGCCTTGCGATAATCCTGGGGTACCCCAAGTCCCTGTGCATACATCAAACCGAGTTTATATTCTGCATCCGGACGTCCATAACTCGCCGCTTTGGTAAACCATTTAAACGCCTCGTTCAGATCCTGTGGTACCCCGTGGCCGACAGAATACATTGATCCCAGGGCGTACATGGCACGATGATCTCCCTTTTCGGCAAGTGGCAGGAATTCTTTCGCAGCGGTTTCATAATCCCCTTTTTTATAGGCCTCGCCACCGGCCGCGAAATCTGCTTCTGCCTTTGCGCAGAGTACAATCAGAAGAAAAATCAGAAAATTGCGAATTGTCATTGTCTATCTGATACGGTAATCAGTAATTATCTGAATCATAGCCGATTTGTATCGAAAAATACTATCCCGGAGTACTGATAATTTATCGGTAGTGAGTCAGTTTGACATCCTAAACACTGTTCCTGTCATTTCGAAGAAGCGTGGCGACTGAGAAATCCTAATGTTGTAAAAGAAAAGATTTCTCCCTTCTGTCGAAATGACACACAATCTATTTATCCCATAAATAAAAGATTTATTTGTTATCATTTAATATGCACGCCACACAAGCCACCCCCAAAAAGCAACTGACATTATTTGATTCTGTCTCCATTATTCTCGGCATTGTCATAGGCGCCGGTATTTATGAAACCACTCCATTAATTGCGCGTAGTGTCCCTGATGCAAGCTGGCTGATTTGTCTTTGGCTTGCCGGCGGTCTGATCTCACTGATTGGTGCAGCATGCTATGCAGAACTGACATCGGCATATCCCTATGAGGGCGGTGATTATGTCTTTTTAACCAGGGCATATGGGCGGCGGATGGGTTTTTTATTTACTTGGGCGGGATTCTGGCTGGTACAGCCGGCAAATATCGGGGCAATCGCTTACATCTTTGCACGGTATGCTGATCAAATCTGGCCATTATCCCTCGGACACCCAGGGTTAATGGTCTATTCGATCATTGCTGTCGTCGCATTAACGCTTGTTAATATATTTGGTGGTGTTTGGTCAGGCAAGTGGACACAAAATGTATTTACTATGATAAAAGTCATGGGTTTGCTTATGATAATTATCATAGGATTGTTTTTTATTGCCCCTGTATCTGATCGTGCGGCAGCAAGAACCACATCAGTCAATATGGATTTGGGACTTGCCATGATCCTGATCCTGTTTACTTATGGCGGCTGGAGCAATATTTCCTATGTGGCAGCAGAAGTTCAAAATCCCAGGAAGAATATTATGCGGGCTCTTTTGCTTGGTACGATTCTTATTGCCTTCATCTATATATTGGTCAACCTTGCATTCGTACAAACATTGGGTTTTAGCGGTGTCGCCAGTTCGGCCTCAGTCGCATCTGACGTTATCAGTGTGTATTTTGATAAAGCCGGCAAGATTACCATCAGTATGCTTATCTGTATTACCTGTCTGGGAAATATTAATGGCATGATCTTTACGACCTCCAGGATTTATTATGCACTGGGGCGGGAGCATCGCGTTTATCGCTGGTTGGGTACCTGGAGCCAAAGATTTGATTCGCCGGTATGTGCACTTTCCCTGCAGGCAACCGTCACATTGGCCCTGGTAATTGGCCTGGGTTACCAGGAAGATGCATTTCAGCGTCTGGTGATCTTTAGTGCGCCGCTCCACTGGTTCTTCTTTTCACTGGTGGCGTTATCATTATTTGTCCTGCGAAAGAGGGATCCACATATCACGTGGCATTATCATGTACCTCTCTATCCATTGACTCCCATATTATTCAACATGGCCACACTTTTTATGCTGTACGCAAGTTTAAGCTATGCCTGGCAACACAGGCACCCCGAGGCATACTGGATTGTGATTACTATCCTTATCGGCGTACTGGTCAGTCTGTTTGATCCGCCTTTGCAGGCACAAGATGATTAAAAGTAGATATTATGGTCTTTTCCTATTATTCAAATCTTTCCCGCAAACAGAAATCAATTTATCGTACCAGCGACAAAATTGTCAGAGTTAAATTGCAAGACGCGTCCACCATTACGCCACTTGTGATCAGACTGGATAAGGTATTGCAAAAGAATGATCGAGCCAGAATTGAAGCACTGACAAGGCAGATTACCAGCGCTATCATCAAAAATTTGCAGGTATCACCAGTTCGTGTAAAAGTCCTGGCTGTACGGCCGAGTAATAATTGGGGAGAATTACAGGGACTGTATGAACCTGCAGAAAAGAGGAAGCATGCGTGTATTAGTGTATGGATGCGCACGGCGCGCCACAAAAAAGTGGTTGCATTCCGGACATATCTCAGGACGTTATTGCATGAGATTTGCCATCATCTTGATTATGAATTGTTTGGTCTGGAAGATTCTTTCCATACAGAAGGATTTTTCAAAAGGGAATCGAGTTTATTCAAACAACTGATTGACAATTAGGAAACCTCTGATTAAGTATCCATATACTCTATGTTGTCATTCTGGCGAACGACCACATGGATGTGGGAGGTAGAGCGACTCATGGAGACAAAGCCGAAGCCGGAATCTAGTCAAAACAATTGTTCACTGGATGCCGGTTGGAATTTATACCCGGAGGGTGCCGGCATGACGGCTATGGGACTTAAATTAGTGGTTCCTTAGATCAAAGCTTGACCGGAATGACGATTCTGTTTGTTTGATTTTTTGACGGAGTGTGTCAGTATAAAATCATCGATCAGTCAATAAAGGGGAGACATCATGAATACAGAAATGTTGTCGGTGGGTGCGCCCAGAGTAGCATCAGCAGATCGTGGGGCAGGGTGGTTGGCTGACGGATTTGGTTATTTCAAACGCAGCGCCGTGCACTGGATACTTGCCACGATATTGCTCTTTGTTATTTCATTTATTGTAATGCTGATTCCGTTACTCGGCAGTCTGTTGATATATCTCTTGATGACTGTATTCATGGGTGGCTTGATGCTGGGTTGTTACGCACAGCAACAGGGCGGTGAATTCACTGTCAATCATTTGTTTGCCGGGTTTTCACAGAATACCGGTCAATTGGTGCTGCTCGGTGTCCTGAATATGGTGGGAAACATTATCATTCTTATATTGCTGGTAATTTTTATCATCTTCGCACCAGGCGGCGGCATGGAAGCGATTAATACATTTATGTCCGGTGATCAAGAAGCAATTGAGGGCCTGTTTACCCTGTTCACTCTGGTCGCACTTGTCGGGCTGGCGCTGTATATGCCGCTCTTGATGGCCTTCTGGTTTGCACCGGCGCTGGTCATGCTAAGCAATGTTCCAGCGATGAACGCCATCAAGATGAGCTTTATGGGATGTCTTTATAATATCGTTCCATTCCTGATATACGGCATTGTGGGGTTAATCCTCGCTTTCATTGCTACAATTCCGTTAATGCTTGGATGGCTGATCTTTATGCCCATGATTGTCGCGAGTATCTACATCGCTTTCCGGGAAATTTATACGACAAGCTAATAGCGTCAGGTTGAAAAAGGGCTCTGACCCCTTAAACACATTGCGATTGATTACTTCGTTGCTTTGGGAAAACTATTCCATCTGCCCTCGTAGGGTGTCACTGAGCCCCAGTTCAGGCCAAAATCGGACTCATAAGGCCGGCCGTCCTTTTTGTATTTGGGCATTTTGTCGAATTCCTTCTTAGCTTCCTTATGGGTCAATATAAAGAACCGAAATTCTGTTTGCTCATCGCTAGGCACTAGGACGACTACGAGAAAAAGATCGCGTTGCATTGGGGCTTCGAAGAAGTCCTTTTGTGCATAAAAGGCAGTCCGGTTTGATATACCTTTCACCTGTACTTTGAATTGTTCGCCATCGGGAATTGCACATAAGAGATCAGTTCTAGGCGTGTTTCCTAATGTGAATGTGACGTCATAGCCTCTCCGAGAAAGTTCTGCCGCTGCGGCGAATGTTGCAGCCCATGCCGTGTGTTGTCGCGTGCGCTTCATCGCAATGCCTTCATCGAATAACTAACTCCTTTCGAATCGGGGTTAGGTCTTGCGATAACATATTCATTGTCTGTCTGTATTTGAACAATTATATTTCATTGCAAGATCTGACCCCGATCCACTTTTCATCTCTTTATCGAACAGATAAGCTCAACGGCACAAACATTGTGTCCCGGATCGGTGTACTGGCGGCCGTGCCCGCTTGCGGGCGTCGCGCTTGGAACGAGTGGTTAGCCTTGTCAGTGAATGCAACCAAGGTAGCATTCCCCAAATCGTTCAATTGCCGATCTCCGAAGCGCCTCGTCGCACGATTGCGCAACATACAGCCCAAAGTTCTCGACATCGAATACTAGCGTACCGACCGGGTCGTCTGGAACTGAGCCTGGCTTGGGTTGTGGTGCCTTGAAGAAGGAATAGCGTAGCGATGCCCACAACTCAAAGCCAAGCTCAATATCAAGATCAGGATCGTATCCGGAGTTCTCTCCGGCTTTTACCATCTTTCGAAGTAGGCCCTGTTGTTCGAGCAACATCACACCCATGGAGTGTGCAGCAAGATCTGCGAGCTGGATACCTCCGATGGTTCTTGAGTCTTGATCAAGATGTACTTCACACACAGAACCAATTCCACTTCTAAATGCCTGCATGGATGAGATATCAACTGCTATGCTCTCATCGACGAATACGTGATGTGGCTCATTAGCGAGAGTATGCGCGCTAAGAATCTTTGCGAGACCTGCAAGAGCTTCATTTCCAAGTCGCGGTCGATCAGCGGCTGGAATGACAACTATCCCCGTCTTAACTTCCATTAATAGGCCGCGCAGGAAGGCTCGTGCCTTCGCTTGTTCTGGATTCGCGGCCATTCTCGCGCCACTCTTGAATTCATCAACCGTGGGCACTAGACCGGCTTCGGCAAGCGCATCGAACACTACTGGGGTTATGTCGTATTTGGAGTAAACGAAGGCACCCACGATGAAGCCGGCCTTCTCCTGAATTGATTCGTCGAAGTAGAAGAAGCCCACGATGCGCGCCCTAGAAGGCTAACTAAGTGATAAGGAGCCAAATGCTCCATAAATTATATAGGGATTGAAGGGATGCATATTGAAAACCTCCTTATTATCAAATGACTAGCTTACTTTAGCGGGTTGTCGTTTAAATATCTAGTGTGCTCTCTAACATCAGTGATTGGTGATTGGTGATTGGTGATTGGTGATTGGTGATT
>JACQHV010000091.1 GCA_016198885.1 Gammaproteobacteria bacterium | reverse complement strand
GGCGCGACGGTATTTGCCGGTATACACATCTACTACTGATTTATTTCACGTCTCCATGATGTACTCAGGAAAGACGTCACGCCCGGTTTTCAGCCAGTACAGTTTTGTTTTTGATCGTGTGTTCAGTCCCGGCCATGATTGACGCTATCAAAGACTTCAATCCGGTGCATGACGTCATCCACATGGTTAGCAATATAGTCACAGCCTTTTCCGGGCACAAGACAAGCATCCCGGCGGCTGGATCCGGCCATTCCATGGCCGGAGTGACGGTTTTCTCTGATGCTAGGGCAGTGTGATACCTTCATTACGTAACATCTCACTCAGGCGAATCAATGGCAGCCCGATCAGGGCAGTGGGATCATCACCTGTCATCCTTTCGAGCAATGAAACACCCAGACCTTCCGATTTGAAACTGCCCGCGCAGTCGTAAGGTCGTTCCTTATTCAGATAGCGCTCTATCTCGTCCGCTTCAAGTTTCCTGAATTTGATATGAAAGGAAATACAGTCGATCTGGACTGATTGTGTCCCGGTATTAATGACGCACAGACCGGTGATAAAACATACACATTGATCACTCAGTCTTTCCAGCTGTGTCTTTGCTTTTTCATGTGTAACTGGTTTGGCCAGGATTTCTTTATCAAGTAATGCCACCTGGTCAGAGCCAATGACGATTACCGAATGATGTTGTTCAGCCACCTTTCTCGCCTTGGTTTCTGCCAAACGCCGGACCAATTGCTCAGCAGATTCACCATCGATTGGCATCTCGTTGATATCCGGCATCTCACAGCGGAAAGGCAAGCCCAGGCGTTCCAGCAGAACCCGTCGATAAGGAGAGGATGAAGCAAGGATAATGTTTTGTGTCGTTATGGTTTTAACCTTTACCCAGGACAATATTCAGGTCAGATTACATCGAATAAATGTTTGTCAAGTCAATAGCTTAAATTAAAAAATCATGTTATTTTGACAGTATTAACAGTCATCGCTAAACTTTGCCGCCTGATGCTGCCAGACCAGCCGCAAAAGATTGAACCGCTACATCTTGCTAAAGCAGGTAAGAAGATTGCAGGGCAGTATGTATTGAATGACATGCATAGGCTCTGTGAATTATTGCATGATAATACAGGTCTTGTATCGTTCACGCTTGAATTTACCCGCGATGAAGAGCACAAATTATATTGCGTCGTCGGGGGGATAGAAGCAAAACTGCATACTGTTTGTCAGCGTTGTCTTGGCGGCATGGTATTACAGATTAATAGTCCGGTTAAACTGGGCATGGTCAATGGACAGACTGAAATATCGAAATTACCGGATAAATATGACCCGCTGATTTTGGATGATGATCCAATCTCATTATTGGATCTGATAGAGGATGAATTATTATTGGCTGTTCCAATATCACCAATGCATGAATTGGATCATTGCTCAGCAACCAGGATAATAAATAAGATTCATGATGAGGCGCCAAACAGACCCTTTGCAATATTGAAGAAATTAACGCAGAAAGTTCATAATTAACAGGAGATATATAAACTATGGCAGTCCAAAAAACAAAAGTATCACGTTCACGTCGTGGGATGCGGCGCGCTCACGATGCGCTTACTGCGCCGACGTTGTCTGCTGATACCAACACTGGTGTAGTGCATCGGCGTCATCATATCAGTCCGGATGGGTATTATCGCGGCCGTAAAGTAATTGAGAGCAAGGATGATATTGAATAATCAATTCAGCTATATGAATTTTGGCGAATAGAATTTAATCAATACCCATAATCTTTTTCATCAGCGGCTATTCTTCACCATATCAATAATCTGTAAGAGCTTATTTTGAAACTTACCCTTGCCCTGGATGCCATGGGTGGTGATCATGGCCCTGCCGAAATCATACCAGCTGCCCTTTATACACTGGATAAATATAAAGATCTGCATCTGATTCTGGTAGGACAGGAAGATATTCTTACGAAAATATTATCTGCACATGGTGCATCCATTAATGAACGCCTTGCAGTACATCACGCATCTCAAAATATAGAAATGCATGAATCGCCAGCGCTTGCCTTGCGGAATAAAAAAGATTCCTCAATGCGTGTAGCAATCGAACTCGTAAAGGAAGGTACTGCCAATGCCTGTGTAAGTGCTGGCAATACCGGTGCATTAATGGTGATAGCACGTTATGTATTGAAAATGTTGCCCGGTATCGACAGGCCTGCCATTTGCACCACCATGCCTGGAATTAAAGGTGATACCCATCTCCTGGATCTTGGGGCAAACATTGATTCCAGTTCAGAACAGTTATTTCAATTCGCGGTTATGGGTTCGGAATTGACCAGTGCTGTCAATAACAAACCAAATCCCACTGTGGCTTTACTTAATGTCGGGGCTGAAGAAATTAAGGGAAATGATCGTGTAAAACAGGCATCAATATTATTATCGAATAGTCATTTGAATTATGTTGGTTTCGTCGAGGGAAATGATATCTATACAGGTAAAGTGGATGTCATTGTCTGTGATGGTTTTGTTGGAAATATTGCACTAAAGGCGAGTGAAGGTGTAGCTGAATTACTGAGTTATCATGCCAGAATGAAATTTAGGGAATCGGTTTATGGACGTCTGGTTGCTTTGATTTCCACGCCGGTATTGAAGGAGATACGGCGCAAGATTGATCCCCGGCGCTATAATGGCGCGAGTTTACTGGGTCTTCGAGGTATAGTGATCAAGAGTCATGGCGGTGCAGACAATGTTTCTTTTGCCTATGCAATAGAAGAAGCCATTCTTGAAGTGGAAAAGAATGTACCACAGCGGATCAGTTCGGAACTGGAAAAAATATTTGCAGAAGGATAATCACGATTTGATTTATTCAAGGATAACCGGCACGGGTGGTTATTTGCCCGAACACGTGTTGACCAATGCTGATCTTGAGCAGATGGTGGATACAACAGACGAGTGGATCAGGACACGCACAGGTGTTGTTAAACGTCATATAGCTGCAGAAAATGAAACTACCTGTGATCTGGCGGAGCAGGCCTCCCGCAAGGCCATCGAATCAGCAGGGATTTCAGCAAATGAGATCGATCTGATCATTATTGGCACGACCACCCCGGATGTCATTTTCCCCAGTACAGCCTGTCTCTTACAACAGCGTCTGGATATTCATGGTTGTGCGGCATTTGATGTGCAGGCCGTTTGTACAGGATTTATTTATGCCCTGGATATTGCAGATAAATTTATTCGTACTGGTTCTGCAACCAAAGCGTTGGTTGTTGGAGCAGATACCCTGTCGAAGATCATCGACTGGACAGACCGGAGTACCTGTGTCTTATTTGGTGATGGTGCAGGTGCGGTTGTTCTGGAGGCCAGTGACAAAGCAGGCATTCTGTCATCACACCTTCATGCCGATGGAGAATATCAGGAGTTACTGAAAGTTCCTGCTGGCATTTCACTCGATCCAGATAAACTGAGGGATGGATCAGCTTATATCCAGATGCAGGGAAATGAAGTTTTTAAAGTGGCCGTCAATACATTAGGTCGTATTGTTGATGAAACACTGGATGCCAATCATCTGGAAAAAGAGGATATAGACTGGCTTGTCCCGCATCAGGCCAATACCCGTATTATTACTGCTACGGCAAAGAAACTTAATTTATCCATGGAGAGGGTGGTTATGACTGTCGATCAGCATGGTAATACTTCAGCTGCTTCGGTTCCCCTGGCGCTGGATGTCGCTGTCCGTGATGGCCGTATCAAGCGGGGTGACATCTTGCTGCTTGAAGCATTCGGCGGTGGTTTTACCTGGGGTGCAAATTTAGTGAAATATTGATTTTCAGTTTTATTATAAAAATCAGAAAAACAATCAATGAAGCTTGCATTTGTCTTTCCGGGACAGGGGTCTCAATCAGTAGGTATGGTAACTGCGCTTGCAGATCAATATCCGGTTGTGCAATCAATCTATCTGGAAGCATCCGGAATCCTGGGAAATGACTTATGGGATCTGGTACAAAATGGTCCGGAGTCCGAGCTTAATATGACGGCAAAAACACAACCGGCAATACTTACTGCTAGTATTGCAATTTGGCGGATCTGGATGGAATGTGGCGGCCCTGTGCCAGTGTGTATGGCTGGACACAGTCTGGGGGAATATTCATCCCTCGTTTGCGCAGGAGCACTGAACTTTGATGATGCTGTATCACTTGTGGCTGATCGTGGAAGTTATATGCAGGCAGCAGTTCCGGAAGGGGTTGGTAGTATGGCTGCTATACTTGGACTGACTGATACAGAAGTAATTGATATATGTAAACAATCTGAACAAGGGCAAGTTGTCTCAGCAGCCAATTTTAACTTATCAGGCCAGATTGTAATTGCCGGACATACTGATGCAGTAAAGCGCGCAGTTGATGCGGCCAGGCAGGCCGGGGCTAAACGATCAGTATTTTTGCCTGTCAGTGTTCCATCACATTGTGCGTTGATGCAGGAGGCTGCATGTATTCTTGCTAAACGCATAGAAACGATAGCGCTATCTCCGTTAAAAATACCGGTGATCCATAATGTGGATGTTTCTCAAAAGACAGACACTGCAGCGATCAAGCAGGCATTGGTTGAACAGCTTTATAAACCAGTCCGTTGGGTTGAAACGATCCAGGCAATGGCAGCCAGAGGTATTACCCATATTGTTGAATGCGGGCCAGGAAATATACTGTGTGGTTTAATCAGGCGTATTGATCGGCAAATAGAGACACTGCCTGTCAATGACCCGATGTCCCTGCAACGGGCATTATCTGTACTTAAACAGTGAAATAAACAAATGAATCTGGAACAGCAAGTTGCACTGGTGACAGGAGCAAGTCGTGGAATCGGCCAGGCTATTGCACATGCATTGGGGAAAGCAGGAGCGTATGTGATTGGAACAGCTACCAGCGAAACCGGTGTAAATTTGATTAATGAATATTTTACCTCGCAAAAGATAAAAGGCATGGCCTATGTACTGGATGTGGCCGACAATCATTCAGTTGAGCAGTTGGGTGCAATGCTTAAATCTGCAGGGCATACACCGAGCATCCTGGTCAATAATGCCGGAATAACCCGGGATAATCTGCTGATGCGCATGAAAGAAGGGGATTGGGAAGAGGTAATCAATACCAACCTGAATTCAATATACCGGCTCAGTAAGCTTTGTTTACGCGGGATGATGAAGGCGCGCTACGGTCGCATCATCAATATAACGTCGGTTGTGGGTTTATCCGGCAATCCTGGACAGACCAATTATTCTGCCGCCAAGGCAGGAATTATCGGCTTTACCCGTTCATTGGCAAGGGAGGTAGGATCTCGAGGGATAACCGTCAATGCGGTCGCACCAGGATATGTTGAAACTGATATGACGAATACATTGCCACAAGAGCAGCAGCAGGCATTGCTTGAACAAATTGCCTTAAACAGGTTCGGTGATGCCAACGAGATTGCAAGTGTTGTGGTCTTTCTGGCCTCTAAGGCAGCATGTTATATCACGGGTGAAACTGTGAATGTTAATGGCGGTCTGTATATGGG
>JACQHV010000086.1 GCA_016198885.1 Gammaproteobacteria bacterium | reverse complement strand
GCTTATGATTTTATAGAAAAACCATTATCACTTGCCAAGTTAATTCTTACAGTTAAACATGCGCTGGAATCAGTTTCACTACAACAGGAAAACCTGCGTCTGCGAAGTCATAGTCAATTGGTTATTGCGCCAATCGGCAAGAGTCAAAGCATGCGAAATCTTCGTGCACAAATTGAACGTATCGCCAACCACAATACGCCTGTATTGATCATTGGCGAATCCGGCACTGATAAAGAACTATTCGCACGTTACTTGCATAATCAAGGAAATCGCAGAGAAGCTCCTTTTGTAACGGTTGGCGTATCCGCTTTATCCGCTGACAATGCCATGATGGCATTATTTGGAAGCGAAGAACACGGAGAAGTTCGTCCGGGGCTACTGGATAAGTCACAAGGTGGAACCCTGTTTCTAAAGGACATAACAGATCTGGGTCTGGCCTTGCAGGCTAAATTACAGAACACAATAGAAAATCAATTTTTTACCCGTATTAATGGTACGGAACCCTGTGCAATTGATCTCAGGCTAATAGCAGCAACCAGTCATGATCTTTTGGATTTAGTACAGACCGGCAAATTTCGCGATGATCTCTATTATCAGCTTAATGTATTACCACTGAAGATTCCTCCTCTGCGTGAACACTATGAAGATATACCGGAATTACTTGAATTTTTTGTTAATTACTTTGTAGAACAACAAGGTCTGCCTTACAGGCATTTTCCGGTTTCCGTTCAGAATTATTTGCGTGGATATGAATGGCCAGGGAATGTACGCGAATTAAAAAATCTTGTACAACGATTATTAATTCTTGGAAGTCGGGAAAATGTTGAACTCGATGAGATAGAAATCGTCATTGGAAAACAGTCAAAGCAAATGCCCGTACAAGAATTCAACACAAATTTTGAACTCCCATTGCGTGAAGCCAGGGAACAATTTGAAAAAGCCTATTTACAATATAAACTCGAACGGGCAAACGGCAGTGTCAGCAAAGTCGCCAAAGCCGTAGGTATGGAGCGGACACATCTTTACAGAAAACTTAAATCACTTGGCATCGATATCAAAATATAGCCAATTAACACGAAACATTCCGGCTTTAATAAATCATGCCCCATCCTGATGCTGATAAGTGGAATGCTGTTTATCTGGCAAGTATGCATGTCCGGAATGAGCCGGTACGCGTATTAAAAGATCACTCGTATCTTCTGCCAAAATCCGGAACCGCATTGGATCTCGCCTGCGGCACCGGGGTAAATGCAATCTTTCTTGCCCAGCATGGCTTACAAACATTTGCTTGGGATATCTCTGAACAGGCTATTAAACAATTGCGCGAAACTGTAAACCGGTTGCATCTGAATATTCATACCGAGATCCGCAATGTCATCGATATGCCACCTGAAGTTGAGACATTCGATGTCATTACCATCAGTTATTTTCTGGAAAGAACGTTGATGCCTTACATCATCAACGCATTGCGCATGCATGGGCTTCTCTTCTATCAAACCTTCCTGAAGGAACGTGTCGATGATACCGGTCCAACTAATGATGCTTATCGATTGGCTGAAAATGAATTATTGGAACTGTGTGCCGGCTTGCATATTGTGAAATATCTTGAAGAAGGCATGATCGGCAATGTAGCAAATGGTTTCAGAAATGAGGCCATGTTGATTGGTCAGCGTCGTTAACATTTTCGTATGCAAATAACCCATATGGATATCATAGAAAATCTCAAAACATTGCTCGCGCAGGGTCAGGATAATTCTGTTTTGCATTTCAGCCTTGGAAATGCATATCTGAATGAAAAAAAATATCCCCAAGCCATAAAGCATTTTTTCCGTGCCCTTGAACTTAATCCGGAATATTCGGTTGCCTGGAAACTTTATGGAAAGGCCCTGACCGGAAATAGCCAGATTGATGAAGCAATTATTGTATATGAGAAAGGTATTTTAGTAGCAGAAAAAAAGGGGGATATACAGGCCGCCAAAGAGATGAAAGTGTTCCTGAAAAGGCTGAAGAAACAGCAGGTAGAAGGTAGCAGATAGCAGGTGGTAGACAACTGGCAGGAATTATCTTACCAGTTTCACCTACCTGCCACCTATTACTTACTACCTGCTTCCTGCCATCAAACTATCCACTACACTCCCCGCCACCATCTTCATGCAATTTCAGTGTGCCGATGAGGTCAGTGACATTTTTCAATTTATACCTGTTTAAATAATCGATAATACCCGCATTAATCTTGGGACATATCAGCGGATCATAAAAAAGGGCTGTGCCGATACCTACTGCGGTGGAACCGGCAATGATAAATTCCAAGGCATCGTTTGCTGTTGTAATCCCACCCTGGCCAATGATCGGGACATTATGTTGCCTGCTCACCTGATAGACCTGATGTACTTTCAGTAAAGCGATGGGTTTAATTGCGGGACCGGAAAGACCACCCTGATTATTGCCGATAACCGGTTTGCGTTCTTCGATATCAATAACCATCCCCATCAACGTATTGATTACGGCCAGTGCATCAGTTCCGGCCTCAATGCAACGCCTGGCATTCTCTGCAATATTAGTCTGATTGGGTGAAAGTTTGGTAATCAGGGTTTTTTTTGTGACATTACGGCATGCCTCGACAACACGTGCTGACATATCCGGATCATTTCCAAAAGCAACTCCTCCCTCCTTGACATTGGGACAGGAGATATTGATTTCCATTGCATCAATGGGTGAATCATCAAAAATGCGAGTTACCTCTGCATATTCTTCAATGGTAGAACCGGATACGTTGGCAATAAAACGTGTTTCACTGAAATCAAGTTTAGAAAGATATTCTTCAACGACTTTGTGTGCGCCAGGATTTTGTAACCCGATTGCATTCAACATCCCCATATAGGTCTCGGCAATTCTGTGGGGTGGATTACCCAATCGAGGTTCAAGTGTTGTACCTTTTAGACAAACAGCGCCAACATCTGTGTTGGAAAATCCACTGACACGCGTATATTCTTCTCCAAAACCGACACAGCCTGATAATAAAACCAATGGGGAATTAAATTTCAGTCCACAGAAATCGATGGCTAACATTGCCTTATTTCTTTCATCAAGAGACATTAATTATGATCCATGTGGTGTTATATGAACCGGAGATACCTCCCAATACCGGCAATATAATACGACTATGCGCGAACACCGGGACATCTCTACACCTCATACATCCTCTGGGTTTCAAACTGGATGATACTAAATTGCAACGGGCCGGTCTGGATTATCGTGAATGGGTCAATATCAAAGAATATGATTCGTTCGAAACATTCATTAATAATGTCAACCCTGAAAGAATTTATGCGGTCTCAACACGAGGAAACCTGATTTATACTGAAGTTAATTATTGTGATAATACGGCCCTGATTTTTGGACCAGAAACACGCGGTTTGCCAGGTTCTATCCTGGCGAAATTTCCTGATGAATACATTTTGCGCATTCCCATGCAAACCAAAAACCGCAGCCTGAATCTGTCCAATGCTGTCGCTGTCATTGTCTATGAGGTATGGCGCCAATTGGGTTTCAAAGACATTACAACCAATATTTAGGATGGTTTCACTTGTTTTCAAAATCATTTAATCCATTTCTTCTTTCGGTTCTCTCGACAGTAACGCCTGCACTGCATCACGAGGCGTTATCTGTCCAGATAATACCTTGTATACCTGTTCGCTGATTGGCATCTCTATATTGTATTTTGCGGCCAATTTCATGGCTTCTGAGGCCGTACGGACTCCTTCAATAACCTGCCCGATTTGACGGCTTGCTACATCCAGACTTGTCCCTTTTCCCATGGCGAGGCCAAGTCTTCGATTGCGTGATCGATTATCAGTACAAGTTAAAACCAGATCACCCAGTCCAGCCAGGCCCATAAATGTTTCCTGTCTCCCGCCCAGCGCCACACCAAGACGGATGATTTCAACCAGGCCCCGTGTAATCAGAGCAGCGCGTGTATTTGCTCCAAATCCAAGCCCATCGGCAATTCCCGCCGCTATGGCCATGACATTCTTTATGGCACCACCAATCTGTACCCCTATGATGTCATCATGTGTATATGTTCGAAAGACCTCATTATGAAAACACTTGGCAAAATATTCAGCTGTGGTTTTAATATTGGAAGCGATTGTTACCGCCGTGGGCAAACCGTGTGCAACTTCTGCGGCAAATGACGGCCCGGACAAGACTGCGGTTGTTGCCTTGCTACCCAGATATTCACTGACGATCTGATGATTCAATAACTGTATACCTGATGCCAACCCTTTACATGCCAGGCAGATTTTCAGATCGGATTTATTACTGCCGGCTAAAATATTCAAAACATCACGCAAGCCACTACAAGGAACTGCGATCACAATATCCCGGATTTTATTCAGTTGTGATTGTAAATCATCAACGGGTTCGAGATTTTCCGGGAAAGTGATATCCGGCAGGTAACGATTATTACAACGCAGCTGTTGTAATTGTTGAATGTGTGAGAGATTGTGTCCCCACAGAAAAACAGGGTGATTGTTACGGGCAAGTACTATCGCCAATGCTGTACCCCATGAACCTGCGCCAGCTACGAGGACTGGTGTTTTAGTCATTGTTAATTTCCCACTGACTAAAATTTAAAAATCATCAATGTTTGGTTTCTGATTCAGCACTACCTTCCAATTCCTTTCTTTCACTCTGTTTCCTTTGTCGCTCATACAGCGCTTCAAAATTTACCGGGGCCAGCAATAATTGCGGGAAACCGCCACGTGTCACCAGGTCAGAAACAACCTCACGCGCAAACGGGAACAGTATATTCGGACAAACCGTTGCTGCCATGCGTTCAACGACATTCTGCGGAAAGCCCTTTATATAAAAGATGCCTCCCATGTGTACTTCAACAAGATAGGCTGTTTTTTCACCAAGGGTAACTGTCACTGTGACGGCTAATACTACCTCATGTAAATCCTCATTGAGAGAACTGGCTTCATTGGAAATCTGCATATTTACAGCAGGCGCCCATTCTTCAGTGAAGATCTCCGGAGAATGAGGTGTTTCAAAAGAAATATCCTTTACGAAAATCTTCTGCAATGAAAATTGCCCATTCTTTTTTTCAATATTGGTTGCGGTCTGGTTTTTTTCCGGTGTATCTGTCATTTATTTGCTTCCATATTTAGGCTTTTATTCATTGGAATGATCTCGTGCCAGAGGCAGGCTTGCATTACGCCATGCTTGAAGCCCGCCCTTCAGACAATGAATCTTGTCAAAACCATTATGTCTCAGGACGCGTGAAGCCCGTGTTGATTCTGTCCCATTGTTACAATATAAAATCACATGCCGTTCCTTATATTTTTGTAACTCATTCTGACGCTCTGATAATTTGTCACCAGGAATATTTATGGCATTTAATATATGGCCTTCCTTGAAATTATTTTCACTGCGCAGATCAAGCATAACTGCATTTTCATGATTGATCAGACGGGTGGCCTCCATTGGAATGACCTGTGAGATACCACTCATGACATTTCCAAACAAGTTCCAGATCAGCAGACTGGAAATCGCAACAAGCAATGAAAACAGAAATAGATGATTGGCGACAAATTCAGGAAAATTTTCCATAGAGAGCATATTGTATTATTCAGTTCCAGCTGATAATGACACTGTAAATGAGGCGAGAATGATACGTGAATATCCGGCAGATTAAAAATGCCCGCTACAATAAACAGGGACGGGCAATGAATTTTGGGAATTCTAAAAAAGTTTGTCCGGTACTTTTTACATTCCTGGCTTTACAAACAGTGCATCTCCGTGCCGTTTCTCAGACACGCATGGCAGAAAGCGTGGTTTTTGCTTGGCTCCCTTATTCAACTACTCGTGTATTTGAATAATAATGCGGCACCCGGTTGCTGTGGATCCTGCGGCGTGGCCAGGACGGGGGTGTGCTTTCCTGCATACCCGTTCACTGTTTCGCGGCCCACCCCTGTGGTGCGGAACCATCAACATTGTCAGAGGTTCCTGAGGCCGGTACCTATTTCATGCTAAACTACGCCTGACCGGGAACTAATGGGGCTCAATATTTCCTGCCAAAATGTGTTGCAATTTTCAGCGTGGCGTAAACCCGGGAAATAATACAGTTCCCAATGACAATTCCCTGGCTCCGGGCATCCAATAACGACACGGTTTTCATTACCTTAATATTATGTAAATGAAGCTTACACGCAAACCTATCGTACTGATTATCCTCGACGGCTGGGGGTACTCGGAAAATACAGTCTACAACGCCATTTACAGTGCCAACAAACCGGTCTGGGAGCAATTATGGCGGGATTGTCCGCACACGCTTCTCCGGGCCTCCGGGATAGATGTCGGATTGCCTGCCCAACAGATGGGAAATTCCGAAGTCGGCCACATGAATATCGGCTCCGGGCGTATTGTAGATCAGGAATTTTCGCGTATTACCCGCGCCATCGAAGACGGTTCATTCTTCGAGAATGCAATACTCACCAAAGCCTTCAGAGAGGCTGCGGCTGCAAACAAATCCGTTCATATATTGGGTTTACTCTCACCCGGCGGGGTACACAGCCACCAGGATCATATATTTTCGCTGATGGAACTTGCAGACCAATGTCATGTAAACAATATCTACCTGCACGCCTTTCTGGATGGCCGTGATACACCACCAAAAAGCGCTGAAGCATACATTCACGAAACACATCTAAAAATAAAGAACCTGGGTAAGGGCAGGTTCGCCAGTATTGTCGGAAGATACTTTGCGATGGATCGCAATAAACACTGGGACAGGACCCAGGCCGCATATGATCTGATCAGTCAGGGTAAAGCAGATTTCCGATCAGACGATGTCTTTATTGCCGTCGATATGGCGTATGCCCGCGGTGAAACCGATGAATTTGTCAAGCCAACGACTATTACCCCGGCGGGTGAACCTCCGATCCAGGTGGAGGATGGCGATGTTATTGTATTTGCCAATTACCGCGCAGACCGTGCCAGACAACTGGCTCGCGCATTTACAAAACCTGATTTCAGGAGTTTTTCCAGGGAGCGTGTACCGAAACTTGGTGCCTTTATCAGTCTTACGGAATATAAGGCCAATTATGAATTTCCGGTCGCGTTTCCTCCGGAACATCTGGAAAATGTATTCGGTGAATACATTGCAAAACTTGGACTGCGACAACTGCGTATCGCCGAAACGGAAAAATATGCACATGTCACTTTCTTCTTCAATGGAGGAGAGGAAAAGGTATTCGATGGAGAAGATCGGATTCTGGTGCCGTCACCACATGTCTCGACCTACAATCATAAACCCGAGATGAGCGCTTTTGAGATCACCGACAAACTGGTAGAGGCCATTACAAGCCGCAAATATGACGCAATCATATGCAATTATGCCAACGCTGACATGGTCGGACACTCCGGCGACTTCCAGGCGACCATCAAGGCAATTCAGTCGATTGACAAATGCCTGGGCAGGATCGTCGAGTCCACCGGTAAAGTTGGTGGAGAAGTCATAATTACTGCGGATCATGGAAATGCAGAACAAATGCGCGCCTATACCACTGAAAAGATCAAATCGCAATCTCATACCGCACATACATGCAACCCGGTACCAATGATTTATGTTGGCCGCTCTGCCGTATTTAACCCGGATGGCGGCGCCCTGTCTGACATAGCACCAACAATGCTATATCTTATGGGTCTGGATATACCAAATGAAATGACTGGTGAACCTTTACTCAAACTGGATAAAGAATCCGCAAAAGCCATTGTTGCGAAGTAAGATCAATCACGCGATTAAAATCGCTTTTCACCTTTGGTTTACTTCCTGCCTTATATTTCTGTTTACAGCCGGGATTACCAATGCCGAGGACAAGCCGGCCCATGAAGACAAGTCCGCTGAACTTGAATCTGTACGCAGTCAAATCAAGGATGTTCAAACCGGCCTGAATGCAGCCCGTGACGAGTCTGACAAACTACAGGATGAATTACGCAAAAATGAGATTGCTGCAGGAAAAGAGGCGTTAAAACTGAAGGGGTTGGAAGAACAAATCATTTTAAAACACAATAAACTGGATAAATTGAATAATGTCATGAACCGGCATGAAAAGGCGCTGGTGACCGAGCGCAATTATCTTGCCCAACAGATCCGCGCCGCATATACGACCGGTCGTAGCGATTATCTGAAATTACTGCTGAACCAGGAAGATCCGGCCCTCGTAGGGCGTGTACTTGCCTATTATGATTATTACAATCGCGCACGTACTAATTCTATTTATTCCATCAGCGAAAAAGTTGATTTGATCAATCAACTGCACAAAGCTATTCAGACCGAAACCGTTGCGCTTGAAGAACTTAAAGTACGTCAGCTCGCAAGGAGTGAAGAAATACAGGCATACCGTGAATCCCGCAGCGCCATACTGGTTCGCTTGCAGGACTACATTACAGAACAGGGGTTACAGTTAAAGTCCCTGCAGGAACACGAACAGGAATTGGCGATATTGCTGGAAAAACTGGATAACTATGAGGATAGTATTGTCTTTTTTGAAGACATCCCTCCCTTTAATACCCTCCAGGGTAAACTTAACTGGCCAATCGAAGGCAAGCTGCTCAACAGCTTTGGCAGCAAACGCAAAGGGGCCTCTTTGAAATGGCAGGGTATCAAGATCAGTGGCGAACCCGGCAATGAGGTACGCGCTGTTCATACCGGTAAAGTTATATTTGCAGACTGGTTCCGCAATATGGGATTGCTTATCATCCTGGATCACGGTGATGATTATATGAGTCTCTACGGAAACAATCAGAATCTCCTGAAAAAGGCGGGAGATTGGGTATTGGCCGGTGAAACAATAGCCTATGTCGGGGACAGCGGCGGGCAGAGCAATCCTGGTGTGTATTTTGAAATTCGTCACCGTGGCGAGCCCTTGAACCCTGCCCTGTGGTGTAGATAACAGGCCTGAATCAGACTAAACTTGTCACTGCACACCCACCACCTGTATGCTTGCCCGAATAAATGAACATTTAGCCTGTAGATATAAACTAAGTGTTATTGAAAGTATTAATCAAACATAGATAGCGTTTCAGTCGCGTCGTCCACTTTGTGTATAAATGGAGTAAATCATGACTAGTTCTGTTCGATATTTTTTAATTTTACTGTTATTACTCGGTCTCGGTTTGCAAATCGCCATTGGCCAGAATGAGACCGATACCCTCGAAAATGCCGATGCTGAAGGATTGCCTCTGGATGAACTCCGTACCTTCACCGAGGTTTTTTCGAAAATCAAGAATGACTATGTAGAACCTGTTGATGATCGTAAGCTGCTTGAAGATGCGATACGTGGCATGCTGGCTGGACTTGATCCTCATTCCGCCTACCTGGATAAAGACTCTTACAAGGAATTGCAGGAAGGCACAACCGGCGAATTTGGCGGACTCGGTATTGAGGTTGGCCTTGAAGATGGATTTGTGAAGGTAATAGCCCCCATTGACGATACTCCAGCACAACGCGCCGGTATCAAAGAAGGTGATCTCATTATTCGTCTGGATGAAACCCCGGTTAAAGGCATGTCCCTGGATGATGCCGTCAAGCTCATGCGCGGCAAGCCGGGAACGAATATTACACTGACTGTAATACGCGATGGGGAAGATAAACCTCTCAAGTTCACGATTACACGTGATGTTATCAAGGTAATCAGTGTTCGTGCGAAAACCCTGGAACCGGGTTACGGTTATCTCCGAATATCTCACTTCCAGGCCCACACTGCCGATGACCTGCACAAGGAACTGGATAAACTGAAAACGGAAAATAACAATGATCTGAAGGGTATTATCCTCGATCTGCGTAATAACCCGGGTGGTGTTTTAAGCGCGGCTGTGGACGTTTCTGATCTGTTTCTGGACAAGGGAATGATTGTATACACCGAAGGACGCGTCAAGGATTCACAATTAAAATTCAATGCAAAGCCCGTCGATGTCTTTGATAATGCGCCCATCGTTGTGCTGGTGAACAGCGGTTCTGCATCGGCCTCTGAAATCGTTGCGGGCGCATTACAGGATCATCAACGCGCTGTCATCATGGGTGAGAAAACCTTCGGCAAAGGATCAGTCCAGACAATTCTGCCCATGACCAATGAAGCCGCCGTCAAGCTGACCACTGCGCGTTATTACACACCCAATGGACGATCAATTCAGGCCTCAGGCATCACACCGGACATCGTTATTGACAAGGTAACCATTGCCAAAGCCGATGTTGAAGATGACACCATCATCAAAGAAGCCCATCTGAGCGGCCATCTGCAGAATCATCAGACTCCTGAAGAATCAACCGTGGAACCGGTAACGTCTGGTGATCCTGAATTGCAGGGCCAGGAAGATGCAGACAGCCAAGTCGCATTATCCGCCGCAGACTATGAACTTTACGAAGCATTGAATGTATTAAAAGGTCTGGCAATACTGAAAAAGAATACGGGCTGAATTAAAGAGATTGCTCCCTATGGCAAAAGTACTCGTTCCCTTGGCACAGGGCTGTGAGGAACTGGAAGCCATTACCATCATTGATCTCCTGCGACGTGCGAAAATCGAGGTCATTACGGCGGGGCTTGATAAAAAAACTGTCATAGCGAGTCGCGGCGTCAAACTTGTTCCCGACACTGATCTCGATACCGCGCTCAAAGAGGATTATGACATGGTCGTCCTGCCCGGCGGGCAGCCTGGTGCGGATCACCTGGACGGGGATCCACGCATCAAGACACTTCTCAAAAAAATGGCTGCCAGTAAAAAATTCACTGCCGCTATTTGCGCCGCTCCAAAGGTATTCGCCAACGCCGGCATACTGGAAGGCAAAAAGGCCACAAGCTACCCCGGATTCCTCGATAAAATGGACTTACCGAATACCGAGATCAGTAACGAACCTGTCGTTAAAGACGGAATGGTCATCACCTCCCGCGGCCCAGGCACGGCCATGGACTTCGCCCTTGAACTCATTGAGACCCTTGCCGGCAAACAAAAACGCCTCGAAGTCGAAACGGCGTTGTTAAGAACATAAAAAAACAAATGTCATATATTGAAGACTCTCTTTCGGAAGGAGAAGAAATCCTGAGTATTTTCAAACTGCACTGGGTTACGAAACTACCCATGATCTTCTGGATAATTTTCGTAATAACGATCCCGCTTGCAATCTGGGAATGGCTTAAACTTCGCAATACTGAAATGGGCGCCACTAACAAGCGTGTAATTCTCAAGACCGGGATCATAAGTCGGCATTCCGATGAAATGAAGATATCCTCCATAGAAACCGTTGAGATTGAGCAAGGTATTATGGGCCGCATCCTTGGCTTCGGCACGGTCAAGGTCACTGGCAAAGGTATCAGCGATCTGGTTTTTAAGAAGATAAACGACCCAATTGATGTTAAGCGGAAAATTGAAAGTATTGAACAGGTCAAAGAATAAATGGTGATTTGTGATTGGTAATTAGTTGTGGATCAACGATCACCAGTCACTAATCACCGGTTTTCAGTCTCCCATCGAGAAGACTAACAAACCCAAACCAATCGTCCCAAACACCCATGTCAGCCACGGTGCACCACCAACCATGACAGGTGAATAACCATCCAGACCATAGATTACCGCTGCACTGATGATAAATGTCGAGCCGATTACAGCCAGTACTATTCGAAGATTGCTCAAGCGTATCTCATTACGCAACTTTTCAATCTCCTGTGACTTCCATTCAACCTGGACACGGCCATCGCGCAGGCGTTCAATGAGATCGATGGTCTTATTGGGTAATTCCGGTAGTCTGTCCAGCCAGTGCGGCAGATTTTCCTTCGTCCCTTTCACCAGTCCGCGCAGACCGACACGATCACTCATCCAGCGTTCAAGTAACGGACGCGCCGTTTTCCAGAGATCCAGATCAGGATAGAGTTGCCGGCCCAGGCCTTCGATATTGACCAACGTCTTCTGTAATAACAGAAGTTGCGGCAAGATCACCATGCCAAAACGCCGTGCTGTCTGAAACAGACGTAATAACAAGGTGCCGAATGAGATCTCGCGCAATGCCCGATCAAACAATGGCTCACATACAGTACGTATCGCAGATTCAAATTCATCCACACGCGTGCCCTGGGGTACCCAGCCGGATTCCACATGTAATACAGCGACCTTTTGATAATCCCTATTGAGAAACGCAAGAAAATTCTCGGCGAGATAGCGTTGATCAAATTCACTCAGGGAACTCATGATACCGAAATCCACCACCATCACGCGTGGCGGTTTGTCAGGACCTGTTTTCGCAACAAAAATATTACCCGGATGCATATCCGCATGAAAGAAGCTGTCTCGAAAGACCTGTGTGAAAAATATTTCAACGCCCGCCTCAGCAAGCCACTTGAGCTCGACTCCCGCTGCCTGCAAGCCCTTGATGTCACTGACTGGTATACCGGAAATACGTTCCATAACCATGACATTTTTACGGGTGAGTTTCCAATCTACTTCAGGCACATAAAGCTTGTCTGAATCGGCAAAATTCCTGCGTAATTGCGAGGCATTCGCCGCTTCACGCAGCAGATCAAGTTCCCCCATAATCGTCTTATGAAATTCTGAGACTATATTCGTGGGACGTAAACGCCGGCCATCTTCCGAGTATCTTTCGGCCTTATCTGCCAGAAAATACAGAAGCCCAAGATCACGCCGAATTACTTTTTCAATGTCAGGTCGCACCACCTTAACGATCATTTCTCTTCCGTCTTTCAGTCTTGCAGCGTGGACCTGTGCGATTGAAGCAGAAGCAAGGGGTGTTTCATTGAATTCCAGAAAGATCTCATTAATCGGCTGCTCGAATGACTTCTCGATGATACGGCGAGCTTCATCACCCGGAAAAGGAGGGACATTGTCCTGCAATTTTGCAAACTCATCTGCGATGTCTTCCGGCAACATATCACGGCGTGTTGATAACAGTTGTCCAAATTTCACAAAGACCGGACCAAGATCTTCAAGGGCCTGCCGGAGACGTTCTGCACGCGGCCCGTGTTTGTGACCAAACCAGTTCCAGGGCAATAAATAAAATAAAAACCGGATCGGTCTGAACAAATGTGTAGCAAACACAATCTCATCCAGACCATGACGGATGAGA
The DNA here is from genome assembly GCA_016198885.1 of Gammaproteobacteria bacterium. Lineage (GTDB taxonomy): Bacteria > Pseudomonadota > Gammaproteobacteria > Eutrophobiales > Eutrophobiaceae > JAENIZ01. Next base: position 1,652 of record JACQHV010000086.1, on the reverse strand, counting down.
ATGCGCTGTATACTGAGCAGCCGGAATAATTCACCGAATTTAACCATGATGCTAAACGCTTGATATTATTTTTCTTTCCAGTCTCTTAACCCGCTGCCTGAGTCTCTCCATATCATCGCGGATTACATCAATGACAGTGATAAATTCATCAACCTCGGACAGATCTACAAGTATTTCTTTCTCATATCGCAGATATTCACTGATATCCATTTCAATGGTGTCTCTTGTTTCATTCACGTATTTTCGTGTGTTTCTGAACAGATTGCCGAGTTTATGTGCCAGGAAATCACCTATCCTATGGGACAGATTTTCCTCCCAGTCAATTTCAATATTTTTCATTATTGACTGAAAACGCTGGGCCAGTCCGACATCGCCGATGATCTCCATATCACGGGGAGTAACTTTTTCCTCCCGCGCGAGCAACATAATCAGCAAAGTGACAGGTCTTGCTTTAATCGTGACATCTACACGTCCGCCATATTCTTTTTTTATCGTTACTCCTGTCCCATCAAACTTAAGATAAACCATAAAATCAGGACTGATAGTATAGATTGCAATCACCTTTCCTTTGAGTTCACCAATCGCATTTAATGTTACCTCATCCTGTTTCAGTATGCGGTTCATCAGTTTTTCAATTTTTTCTAATATCTCTTTTGCCATGGCGTTTACAGCTTATATGCCTTGTGTATAGCGACGATACCACCAGAAAGATTGTAATAATCCACTTTTGTAAAACCGGCGTCTTCAATCATGTGCTTCAAGGTTTCCTGATCTGGATGCATTCGTATGGATTCAACCAGATAACGGTAACTCTCCTCGTCATTTGCCACAACTTTGCCCAGCCAGGGAATAATCTTAAAGGAATAAGCGTCATATAACCGCTTGAGCCAGGATAATATAACCACGGAAAACTCGAGTATGATTATGCAGCCACCGTATTTTGTCTTTTCATATATCGATTTCAGTGCCGCCTGTTTATCTGTCACGTTGCGTAGTCCGAAAGCTATACAAATGCAATCAAAACTGTTTTCCTGAAATGGCAGATGTTCCACATCTGCCTGCACGCAATTAATACCATTTATAATTCCCTTATCAATAAATTTGTTTCTTCCATGCATCAGCATGTCATTATTGATGTCCGTTAACAGCACCCGGCCTTCTTCACCTACGCGCTGGTGGAAAAGGAATGCGAGATCACCCGTGCCGCCTGCCACATCCAGGACGGTCTGCCCTTTTTTGACACCAGAGATATGCACCGCAAATCGTTTCCAGAGACGATGCACACCAATCGACATCAGATCATTCATCAAATCATAACGTGATGATACAGAACTGAAGACCTTGGCTACACGCCGTGATTTATCTTCGGGTAAGATTTTTTGAAATCCAAAATCAGTTGAATCAGTGGTCATCATTTTTTTGGCGCTTGTGCCCTGCATCCTTAAGGGCATTTAAATAATCCTGCCAGTAGTGATCCCTGTTTTTACCCAGATCATACAGATATGACCATGAATAGATACCGGTGTTGTGGCCGTCATCGAAATGCAATTTTATCGCGTAATTACCGACCGGTTCTATTTCCCTGATTGAAACATTTTCCTTGCCAATCTGTAATACACCCTGCCCTTGCCCATGACCGCGCACGTCAGCCG
>JACQHV010000085.1 GCA_016198885.1 Gammaproteobacteria bacterium | reverse complement strand
CAGGATTTCCTTGATCTCATACCAGTGTAATTTATAACCTGGTTTAAGCGCCTTGAGATGTTGCTTCTTAGTTATTCTAACTGTGTTCAAATCAGTCCTCGCCTTTTTATTGTAGAGGTCCGGATTATTTTTTTATTGTACCGGCCACAACCCGGATTTATTTCATCTAATTATGCTTATCTTTCACGCAATTAACGGTAAATACAAGAAAAATAAGAGAAATATTCAATAACTATATGAAAAAATGGCGAATAAGTGAAATATTTCATCTGGAATTATAGACCAGCCATCATTGATCGGCAGTTATGGCATTTCCCGCGCCGGTTTATTGCCCACATAGGGCAGGGGTACAATTGACCACGAAATTTTATTAATGCATATAAATCTATGGCATATATCACACAGAGAGCACAACACCCTGCCATCAAATTCCTGAAATTTATTTCTATTGTTGCTCTCATCCTTGCCGTAGCAGGTGGTTATCTTTATATGCATCCCGCAGTCTGGCAAAAATGGGTCAAAGGAACACCGTTGGAACCTCCGCCAGCCACAACTCACGTATATAAGTGGCAGGATGCAAACGGCCAGTGGCAGATTACGGATACTCCTCCTCCCGCAGGGACAAAATTTGAACAGCTTGATTACCGGAGCGACACGAATATCATGCCACCCCTGATACCGCAGGAAGATGATTGATTCCTTACTATTTTGTTTGAGTTTTCATAAATTTTTTTAATATGCCCATCAGGATTTAGTCTTGCCGGTTAGTTTTGGCTAACGGGCTTTACGCGCTAATATGCAGGGCATGAACGGCACAACAGAATTCTGGCCGCGTGCGATTGCCTTTGTGGATATGGATGCCTTTTTTGCCTCCATTGAACAATGGGACCGGCCGGAACTGCGCCACCGTCCCATTGCGGTCACCAATGGCCTGCAGGGCACCTGCATTATTACCTCGTCCTATGAGGCCCGCGTCCTCGGCATTCATACAGGTATGCGCCTTAAGCAGGCGCGCCGTTTTTGTCCGGAACTGGTCCAGTGTCCCGCGCGGCCGCAACGCTATGCCGCAGTTTCTTCCGCAATCATGCTCGCCTTGCAGGACATCACGCCGGATGTTGAGGTATTTTCCGTAGACGAAGCCTTTCTGGATATTACCCGTTGCCAGCGACTATGGGGCAGACCGGAACATATTGCGCATCTGATTAAACAAAAGGTGGCTGAGACCGTTCCCTTACCGTGCTCGGTGGGTCTGAGTGGTGACAAGACTACAGCCAAGTATGCGGGCAAGCAGAACAAACCCGGCGGGCTGACAATTATCCCGCCCTGGCAGGCAAGACAACGTCTGCAAAATGTGCCGGTAACGGAACTTTGCGGGATCGGGCGTGGCATCGGCGCCTTCCTTGCCCGTTATGGTGTGCACACCTGCGGTGATATGCAACATCTGCCCATCGGCATACTGGCAAAACGCTTAGGTAATCCCGGGCGGCGCATCTGGCACATGTGTCAGGGTACTGATCCCGACAAGGTGGAAACCCGGGTTGATGCGCCCAAATCCATGGGGCATGGCAAGGTCATGCCGCCTGCAACATGCGACAGCCAGGTCATACAGACCTATCTCCTGCATATGATTGAAAAACTGGTTGCGCGCCTGCGGCGGAATGATATGCAGGCCAGGCGGTTCTTTATCGGATTGCGTGTTGATGACGGCTGGATAGGCGATAAATTCAAGTGCCCGACAGTCACCAATGACAGCCGTCCCGTGATCAAACTATGCAGGCAGATGTTGCATGATCACTGGCATGGCGAAGGTGTGCACGGCGTCCAGGTCACGGCCCTCGATCCCAGGCCTGCCAGGCAGCAGATGGAAATGTTTGCAGTGGATACAAGCAGACAGGATCGCGTGAATAAAGTGATGGATGCCATCAATGAACGCTATGGAGAATTCACCCTGGCGCCTGCGCAGTTACTCAGCCGATCCTCGATGCCGAATGTCATCGCCCCCGCCTGGAAGCCCTACGGGCACCGGCAGTTTATTCCGTGAGAGTGATTAAGATTAAATTACTCCGGTTCCATATTCAGGGTGAAAGTTAATCAGAATCTGCTCCGAAGTTTTTACTTTGACCCTGAACTAAATACATCCCGATATAATATTTGCGCCCTACAAGTAATTTTATAAGTTACTTAGCTGTAACAGCTGTAACGACCTGCGACCTATAGCTCTCCAGAAGGGCCATCAGGTCGTCCATCTCTTTTTTAGGCACGTTGAACTTGTAAAATGTAGTAGCACACTCGTTCATTACCACGTCGAACTCACGGTTTGTAATGTTAAGATGCGCATGGGCCTTGTCCAATGGCAAGCCTGAGTAATTCTTGGGCCCACCCGTATGTTCAACCACCCAGTTGGTAACCATAACCTTGAATCCCGCCTGTCCCTGGCGATCGTGTACCGCCTTAACGGCCGGGTTGGCGTTCAGTGTGCCGTTGACATAAAGGCGGTCGACCAGATCGTCCACTGTTGCAGCAATCGGGTAAACGCCACCGAGGCGCTCATATAGCGACTTCTCCTCGGCTGCGGCCGGAGACTTCTCCTCGGCTGCGGCCGGAGACTTCTCCTCGGCTGCGGCCGGACCGGTTAAGAGTAACACTGCGACCGCTGTGACGGCACACAGTGACCCCAGGATACAGCGTCCCATGGTAAATGTATCCGTCACGAACGCCCGGATTTTCTCTCCCACACTAAGTCTTTCATACAACGTTGCTTCAGTCATTTTACTCTCCTACTCATAAATGGTTTTTACAACATCACTACACGAAAATGGTAATGGAAAGAAACCACCACCTCCATTTACTTACGCGTTCGCAGCCGCCTTCTCCGATTAGTCGTGTGTATGGAAACTCGCTTTAAAACAGGAGCGGCCGATATCAGTTCGGATACAGGCGGAGTATTTGCGGCAACCGTCTATTGTTCCAATGTAGTTACCACTGCCCAGGCAATCACCCCGGCAGTTATTACCAGCAGGATGATCTCAAGGCTGTTTCTCTGTGTACTGGTCACAACTGATTCCGGTCAAATCCAGCAACTGTTTATTTATATACGTGTAAAGTCAACGGCTGGATGTCGTCGCAGGTGTGATTCATCCAAATTTCTGGAAACCAGGTGCATAACTGTATGCATCCGGGCTTCCCTGCATTACGGATCCCTGCTGTTTCAGGCTCTATAACAATCCACCATATATGGCCAGCAGGCGATATCCCTCTTATAATTGAAATATCATGGGGTCCATTACCACCAGCGTGGCAAAATTACCGTTTACCAATACCTCTGCCAAACAGGATGATGCCCTGTACTGTGCCTGGCTAAAGGCGATTGCCCGGCATGACCAGGAGGCATTCCGGACCTTCTACGAAACCACTGTCGATCGCGTCTATGGCCTTGCCTTAAAGATTACCGGATCACCCCAAACAGCAGAGGATATCGTACTGGATATCTATCTCCAGGTCTGGCGCAAGGCCAATACCTTTAATCCAGATCGTGGAAAGGCGCTAACCTGGCTCCTGGTAATGTGCAGAAACCGCGCGCTGGATGCGATACGGCGTCTACCGCCTATGGATACCAAGGGATTGAATAAACATTTTGATGAAATTGCCGATTTGAAACAACAACCGGATGAACTTTTATCAATGTTTGAGAGAGAAAAGGCTGTTTATAAAGCTTTGCAACAACTCAATACAACACAGCGCCAGGTAATTTCACTTGCCTTTTTCAGGGGGCTGACGCACAGCGAGATCGCGAAATACATCCAATTGCCGCTCGGGACCGTAAAGAGTCATATACGGAAAACATTACGGCTTATAGAAGATCTGCTTGAAATACAGAAGAAATGAATCCAAAGAAACAAGATAGCAAGGATGCCCTTATGGGCGACTTTGTAAAATATCTGGCCGAGGCACTTCATACAGATCCGCCAACGTCCGAGCAACGTAAGTCAATCTTTAATCGGATACTGCAGAATATTCGCCTGGCGTCAGGCAATCCCTTGCCTGATTATCATACCGTCCATCAGGATACCGGTGTCTGGATGGAAGTTGCCGAAGGTGTGGAGATGAAAATTCTCTACAAAGATGCGCGCTCAACTTCTTTTTTCCTGAAATTGAAGCCCGGCGCACGCCTGCATTCGCACATTCATATCGCAGATGAAGAATGCCTGGTACTGGATGGCGAGTTAATGCTGGGTGAAGGTATTCATTTGCAAAAAGGGGATTATCACTTTGCTGCCAAGGGCCTGCCGCATGCCGTTGCTTACAGCAGAACCGGTGCGCTATTATTTCTTCGCAGCGAAAAACCAGCGTATCAGATATAAAACAATCGCGAATCGGGGTCAGGTTAAACCTACCCCGATCTCCCTCCCCCGCAGTTACTCAGCCGATCCTCGATGCCGAATGTCATTGCCCCTGCCTGGAAACATTACGGCCACCGGCAGTTTATTCCGTGAGAGTGATTAAGATTAAATTACTCCGGTTCCATATTCAGGGTGAAAGTTAATCAGAATCTGCTCCGAAGTTTTTACTTT
>JACQHV010000082.1 GCA_016198885.1 Gammaproteobacteria bacterium | reverse complement strand
TCGCGCCGGCGAACCATGTCCAAATTGCGAGACCATCATAAAAACCGGACGCATTGGCCAACGTTCAATTTTTTATTGTCCAGGCTGTCAGCATTGATGGAAAATAAATCTATATCAGCAAGAATGATGGGCATATAGTGTTACTTTCCTGTTCTCTTTCTCTTTTTTGACATACTGTTAATTAGCATTGCTTACCCTTTCACTCGCCGCAAGCATTTCAATGTAACTCACGAACCCAGGGTCTTCCCCATGAAGCAATGACGGCAGAGACGCTCTAAAGTCGGCCCTTCTGCACCACTCACTCATGTAATCCTCCCAGGAGCGCCAGCGTCTCATTTGCCTGGGTGACATGCGTTCCTCGTACAGAAGGAGATACGCCCGTTCAAAAAGAGACACCAGCATGCTGAAGATGATAACGGTCCTCTCGCGCTGCTCCTCAGAGAGATTCGGCGTCTCTTCTGCCGAGTAGAGTCTGAGGTCCGGGTTGGACAGTGCAACCTTGAGGAAGTCCTGATAATTGTCCGAGAGAAGTTGATAGACCTCCTCTTCCTCGTTATCCCGCTCTTTCCGTTGCTCATAAAGAAAAACAATGATCGCCAAAGGCAGGCCAATCACCGTGACTATGTAGCTCAACAACTCCCAGGTATCTAATAACATGACGGCTTCAGTGAAATATTCCTGACTGCATTATCAGCTGATAACGATGCCGGAATAACATGAGAATCAGATTTATTGGTCTCCAGCACTTTAAAAGATTTTCCCTGATCATGAGTTTGCGTTTTCATCATTGTTAAAACAGTTTTTTCATATCCCTGTATTGAATTATAACGGGTAACCACCTCCGCCAGCTTTATTCTTTGATATATAAACCAGGCATCCACTAAATTATCCAGTGTTGTTTTACCCGCTTTTACTGACAAGCTGGAGAGACAGAAACATAATTGAGATCAGAAATCCCAACGCAGGCACCCATCGCGGCACGATGAAGCCCTTGGCGGTGAAGTTGGGCTGAGTTTGTTTAATTCGCCACAGCGCGATATTCACCAGTGAAAATATGACCAGCAAAGTGGCGCTGGTTGTTTTCGCCAATGTTTCTATTGGCAACCAGAGTGCCATGACGAGTATTACGGCAGTCACAATTACCGTAGCAATGACTGGCGTGCGTGTAACCGGATGCACAATGCCAAGGCAACGCGGGAATAATTCGCGCCGGCTCATACCGTAACATACTCGCGCAGACATGATGATCTGGATCAGCGCGCCGTTGATTACAGCGATGACACTGATGGCGCTCAGGAGTACCGGATCGGATCCGGTCGCCTGCCGGTAAACCGATGCAAGGGGAGCATCGGACTGCGAGAGCAATCCGGGTGTGAGTGTCAGCACACTGACGATGGCAACGGTCATATATAACAGCATGGCGATCAGCAGGCTCAGGAGAATACTGTATGGCAGTGTGCGCACCGGGTCGCGGGTTTCTTCGGCCATGTTGACCATATCCTCGTAACCGATATAGGCGTAAAAAGCGAGGAACGCGCCGATCGAGATCCCCTCGATGTCCGGCCATTCGAATTCCGGAACAAACTCATGCAGGCGCCCGGGTAGATCCTGAAAGGCGTCTCCTGCCGCCACGATAACCAGTGCCAATCCGAAGATTTCAATCGCGCTGATCACTGCCACGATGCTGGCCGACTCCTTTACGCCCCAGGCGGCCATTGCGCCGAGCACAGTCAACACGAAAAAAATCAGTACCTCAGCCGGAAGATTTACAAAAAATTGAAGGTATCCGACGGAGCCACGCACAATGGTTGCCGCGGAAACGATACCGGTAAAAATAATCAGAAACCCGACAACGACCGAGAGCGCCGGAATCCCGAATCCTTCCTGCACATACACGGCAGCCCCGGCGCTTACAGGAAAGCGGGACGACAGCTCAGCATAGGTGAAGGCCGTAAACACTGTGACGAGAGCGGCCGCCAGAAAGCACAGTGGTGTGTACATCGCGGCATGGCCGGCTATATTGCCAATGAGCACATATATCCCCGCGCCGAGAATGTTCCCCAAACCGAAAAAGATCATCAGAGGAAGCGACAACTCCCGCTTGAGAGTTGGAGAATTATCCATTCAGTGTGTCGGTTTTTTTCCTAGTGTTTAGTAAGATCAGGGTGGCCTCACTCAGACGTCTTGACCTCAGATATCAGTCCAGTGCCTGGCGAAGAGAAACACCGACAGCACAAAGCCGATAATAACATTCACCAGAACACCGATGCTGAAACTGTATATGGGTTTTACGCCGACATGAACAAACTCACGAAAGCGCGTGGTTAATCCAATGCTGAGAAAACAGAAGATAAATGTCCAGGTGCGCAGATCCTTTAGGGGGCCTACCAGATTGGGCTCCACAATTTTTTTGAATTCTTCATAGCCGTAATCGCTGCTCAATGCGGTAACAAGCAGAGAGGCCAGCAGGAAACCAAAAACAAACTTCGGGAAGCGCCACCAAATCTCCATCGTGCTCGGCTTTGGCCTGCCTTCTTTAACTTCCCAGCGTAGTGTCGCAATCAGCGCAAAGATAAAGGCCCATACCCCGATCCAGATATCCCGGCCAATCACCTTGATCAAGGTAAATGCAGAGAGCGCCTGATCTTCCGTCCCCGGTATCGTATCACTCGCTTCTGCCATGAGACCGTAGACCTGGGCGGCCGCAAGACCCGCGGCATCAGCGAATTCCGAGGTGCCAATCCACGCACCCGCAATGCCGGCATGTAATTCCAGTGCGCGCGAGGCAAACGGGAGGAAAAAAATCATAATCATCGCCCAGATAATGACGAGTGTAATCGCGATAGAGATCTGCTCCTTGGTCGCCCGCACTGCCCCGGCCATCGCTATCGCGCCTGACACCCCGCAGATCGCACCGCCCGCGCCCAGGCAGGCACACAGCCGCCGATCAACCCCCATGTGTACGCCAATAAAATAAATCACGATGAATGTCAGGACCGAGACAATGCTCGCCTGGAGAATGGCGATGGGGCCCGCCCACAGGATCAAGGTAAACGGTAGCGTGGCGCCAAGCAGGACAATGCCGATCTTGATGTAATACTCGACACGGAAACCCGAGTCCATCCATTTCGGCAGGCGGGCGAAATTGGAAATGAGTAAACCAATGACAAGCGCCAAAAGCGGCGGTTCCAGATTGTAACGGTGTGCCTGCGACCAGCTGCCCAGCACAAAGATCAGCATGGATATGACATAAACAAAAATGAAGGCAGGCAAGAATTCACGGATACGGTAGCCCAATACTTTGGCGCTAACCGTAAACAATATCCCCCACATCAGGAACTGAAACAGGTACCAGTGAAATTGATCCTTAAAGTGTGTGATTAGTGTTGCAAACGTGTCCCACTTTGCGGGTTTTATCGCAATCGGTTTAACGGTTGCGTCATTCAGAAAAAATGATGCCGCAATAATGACAATCCCGAGCCCGATCCACACCGCCCACCAGTCTTCCTTGCGCCAGAGTTCGCTCCAGCCACTTATCGATTCTCCATGGGTCCGGGCATTTTGCATCTTGTCATCCATTCATCATCTCCGATTCGGATTTGGCAATACCTTTCACATCAGCACGAAGGCATAAATATTAGAACCTATCTCAAAATTAAAATTATCCTCCCCCT
>JACQHV010000084.1 GCA_016198885.1 Gammaproteobacteria bacterium | reverse complement strand
GCCAGGTATAGATGGATATGACATTTGTAAGATAATCAAGCAGGATCCAGCCAAAAGAAAAATACCAGTAATTATGTTAACCAGTAACTCGTCGCCGGCGGATCGTGTCAAGGGCAAACTGGCTGGTTGTGATACATATCTTATCAAGCCCGTACAGCATGCAGTATTTGAAGAAGTAGTACAGGAATGTTTAAGTGCTGCATCCACAGCATAAGATACTGGTGTTATTGATAGACTATTAAATAATTCTTACCTTGCAGCCATTCTATCGGCCGATATATTAAATTGTTATGGTACGAACTGATGAATGTAAATGCTGAAAATAAGGATGGATTGCTGAGCCCAAGTGAGGCTTTGAACCGCTTTTCCCCTACCGAACAATTTGGTGTGCTCTGGACAGTGCATGAAACCGAGCATGCGCATTATGGATTCCGGATTGGTAATGTAGGTTTGATTATAGACACGAAAAGTGGCAGCGAAGTGATTAACGAATTTGCCTTATGTGTTATTCCGAATACACCAGCATGGTTTTCCGGCATGATAAATCTTAGAGGAAACATGGTGCCGGTTTTTAATTTGAAAAAATTATTTGATATTGAGGAAAAAGATCAGGAAAGTCAGCGTATTCTTGTCATAGGCAAGGGTGATGAAGCAGCCGGTATTCTCATCAATGGCTTTCCACAGGTATTGAGAGTTCTGGATGAGTTATCTGAATTGCCATCTCTACCTGAAGTTTTGAGTAAACATATCCATACAGCCTATACTCAGGATAACGAAATCTGGCTGGATTTTCATTTTGAAGAATTTTTTATGGAACTAGGCAGGCAGATTACTGTTTGAATATAGTACATGGCGCCAGATTACATCACATTACCTGGAGTGCTGAATTATGAAATCTGACAGGACTGTAACGAAGACTGGACAACAACGCACTGGTGTAAATCCTGCACGGATACAAGCTGAGAGATGGTCGGTAAAGATAAGTCACAAATTGATATTTCTTTTCATTCTGGCATTGGTCAGTTTTGTTGCGATCGGAGTAAGTCACTTTGGAGTGATGCGGGGAGAGTTGGATACCGGTTATCTGACCAGTGTGATTTTTATCTTTGGTTTACTGTTGATAGCTTTATTGATCTATGTCGGATATGGAATATTGCGTGCGTTGATGCAAATTGAATCTACCATGACGCTTGCAAGAGCGGGTAATCTCGATGCCAGGATTAACCTTGATAGCAGTGATGAATTGGGCGTATTGGCAAAATCCATAAATGATTTACTTAATGACCAAGCGGCAACTGAGGCCAAGGTAAAACAGGAAAACGCGGCGATACTGGCATTACTGCAGGGCGTTTACAAATTCAGCCAGAGAGACCTGACTACGCGTCTGGAAGTGACTGAGGACATCACAGCCCCCCTGGCAGATTCACTTAACTTGATGGCCGATGAAACAGCCAAGGTCTTGAATGGTGTAGTCACCATTGCCAATGAAGTAGCGTTGACCTCTCAACAAGTCAAGGTGCAGTCCGACACAGTCATTAAAGTAGCGAGTGATGAACGGCATGAAGTGGAACAGGCTGCCGCCCAACTGGCCGAGGCCTCCGAGGCCATGCTTAATATTGCCAAGTTGGCAAAGGAGTGTAATGCATCCGCGGACAGGGCGATACGCACAACAGAAAAGGCGCAGGATACAGTGCTTGGGACCGTAAATGGCATTACCAGCATCCGTAACACCATCCGCGAAACAGAAAAACGTATCAAGCGTTTGGGTGAACGGTCGCAGGAAATCAGCAGGGCCGTCAGTTTAATTAACAGCATTGCAGAACGAACACATATATTGGCCCTGAATGCCAGTATGCATGCCGCCTCTGCGGGTGAAGCGGGTCGCGGGTTTGCTGTCGTGGCGGATGAGGTACAGCGGCTTGCTGAAAATGCTCGCGAGGCGACTTCCCAGATCACCACATTGGTGAATAATATACAGGCAGAAACAGCTGATACAGTAACGACCATGAATGAGGCTATCAGCCAGGTTGTTAACGGGACACAGCTCGCGGAACAGGCCGGTGAGCAAATGCAGGAGACACGTGAGAATACCAGTGATCTGGTAGAAAAAGTTCAGCAAATTGCAGAAAGCTCGAATATCCAGGCACAAATTACACGAAAATTGCGTGAACGTGCCGAGGTAATTAAGCAGAGCACCCAGAAGACTAATGCAGAACTTGAAGACCAATCTGAAAAAACCGACCGCCTGGTACAGTACTCTGATGGTTTATTGAAGGCGGTAAGCGTTTTTACACTACCAGAGATTGAACCAAAAAAGGATCATAAAAAACTTGCTTCAATTAATTGACGGAATGACGCAACAGTAAAGCATAGAAGTATGCATGCCGTTGCGCGTGATAATTGCATTTGAAACACAGCCTATTGTAACTTTTGTATTGGATTTAAACCGGATTGACCTTAATTAAGGATCAATCTTGCGCTTAATTGTGACGTTCCATCACTGAGGTATCTTCATAAATGTCAACTGCCGATAATCTGGTCGACACGTTGGGAGAGGGTACCGATCCTCTCACAAGTATCGCGGCAATCGCGAAGGAATTATCAGAATTTCTGATCAGGCACAGACGAAAGCGGAGTAAATTGATTCCGTCCTATCTGGAATATGTTACTCGTATAGCTGAGTCTGCCATTAAATCAGGATGCATGAGTCTGCATGATATCTGTATTCTCTATCAGGAAAGGCTGAATGCACTGGTGGAAGGAGGCGGAAAAATAGGGGAGAAAGAACAGCAAGCACTTACCTCATGGCCGGATCTTATACAAGCTTTTGTCGGCTCAGCTCCATCGCAGGAAACAGGGAATGCCCTGGTCGAACATCTCAATCTCCCCTGTTGGAATTCCAGATTATCAGATATTGATGCTGAGGTATTAAAGACCATGCTCAGCGTGTCTGATACCACTGCATCGGGGTCCCAGGAAAACCATTCTGGCTCAATGGGGGAGTCTGATAGAGTTGCTGTACCTGTCTCTTCTGTGAAGGTGAGAGGTGAATTACCCGCCGGTGTGCAGGAGCTTGTAGATATTCTGATCGCAGGCGTGACCGATATGGAAAATCAGTTACAGGCCACCCTTAAGATCGCAACTGATGTTAACGCCAGCCCCAAAGAGCGATCAACTGTATTGGATACCTTTGTCCATCAGCTTGGAAATTTTGATGAGGCGGCCTCTTCTATCGGTTTTTCCGGACTAAAACAGGTCTGTTCTCATATTCAATCAAACCTTGCAAGTTTACGTGGTGAACAAATTAAACCTGAAGTAGCTGCTGTTTTAACGAGGTGGATTGCAAATGTCAGAACTTATCTTAAGGACATAACTGACCCCGATGCTGCCGCAACTCTTGCAGTTGTACTTGTTGATCCTGCATGGACACAACCATTAACCGGGGATGCAGCAGAATCATTAAGTTTGCTGCTGGTAACGCCAGAGCTTCCTGGATTTGAGGCAGGGAATGATAAGCAACAATTACAGGCAAGTCCGGAGGATGTCTCGCTCGAATTGCCGGATGATGTTGATCCAGAATTGCTTGAAGCCTTGCTGCAAGAGTTGCCAGGACAGACTGAAAGCTTTTCTGCGGCTATTCAGAATCTCAACAATGGCGGCAGCCTCGAGGATATTAATTTTGCCCAGCGTGTTGCCCATACACTTAAGGGCGCAGGTAATACCGTCGGTGTGCGTGGTGTAGCTAATATCGCTCATCGCCTTGAGGATATTCTGCTCGCACTTGCAAAACACGAGACGTTACCGCCCAAACCGCTGGCAGAAATGATGTTGAATGCGGCAGATTGTCTGGCAGCGATGAGCGAAGCATTGGCAGGAATTGGCCGTGCGCCATCTAATGCACTTGAGGTCCTGCAAACAATATATGACTGGGCCGATCAAATTGATCGTGATGGCATTCCGGCGGATGTTAAACCTCCAGAGAGAAGCAAGACAACTGGTACGGATGCAAGTAATGCATCGAGCAAACAGGATGTAACAGCCACTGACGATGATCAGCAAGAATCTGCAAAGGTTGCTGAAGCAATGTTACGCATACCTGCGGCACTGGTTGACGATCTGTTACGGATAGTGGGTGAAACCGTAATTATGACAGGCCAGATTCACGAAAGGTTGCGCAGAATTACACAACAGAGCCGGGACATACAGGATCAATATTCCTCAATACAGCAACTGGGCGCCAAGCTGGAAGAATTAATCGACGTTAAGGATATGAGTGCACTTTATCAGAAGCAACAGCGCGATCATGATTTTGATCCCCTGGAGATGGATCAATACAGTGAATTGCACACATGTACCCGCCGTCTGATTGAAGCGGTTGCTGATATACATGTAATGGGACGGGGAGTAATGGATCAACTAAGATTCCTTGATGATATGGTAGCAGGTCAGGTGCGGCT
>JACQHV010000083.1 GCA_016198885.1 Gammaproteobacteria bacterium | reverse complement strand
GACATATACCGTAATATATATTCTATTCGTATTACTAAATACGCTTCACGAGGAACTCTTCACGTTCTTAGAAACCAAGTGCGGTCTTGCGTTCTTCAGCTCCGGGCAAGGGGTCCATCTTGTCTTCACAAACAGGTAGTTTTGGTGCACGTTCTGCATTAATTTCAATCCATTGTTTTTTATCTTCCGGAATATCATCGCCTTCATAGATCGCCTGTACGGGGCATTCTGGAATACAGGCGCTGCAATCAATACACACATTGGGGTCGATGTACAACATTTCATCATCGTAATGAAAACAGGCAACTGGACATACTGTTACACAATCAGTAAAGCGACAACCTTTACAATGATCAGTCACTATCGTGGTCATTTTTATCTCCTAAATCGAACTCAGTATAATAATTAATGAGTGATACAGATGTAATATGTCGATTATTTTTTGTAAATCAGGATTTCTCCACGGTTATATTCAACAGCGTCGCCACACCAACGGTGATATGGCCCTTCTATTTGGTCTTCATCAACAGGCAAACCCTGTTCTTTAATTTGTTGCAATAACATTCTTGTAAATGTTGGATGGTATACGCAGGAATAAGTAAACGTTGGTAAGATTTCTGCATCATGCATGGATATAATCGTTCCGCGTTTCATACCGGCGCCACTGCGTATACCCAGTTCACCAAGCACAATGATGGTTCCTGCCAGCATGTTAACGCCGGTAAAATCTCCGCTGTTTCCGCCTATGACGATCAAGCCATTACGCATCGCATGGCCAGTCTCATTTTTTACATTACCATGGATTATAATTTCACCGCCCAATATTCCGGTCGTACTGCCGCGATAAGCGCTGCCAACGAGATGGCCGGCGTCCCCATTTATTGTAATCCTTCCTCCTGACATCTCCGGGCCAACCCAGTCACCCGCATTACCTTCAACAATAATTTCGCCCCCGGACATGCCAACACCGAGGTGCGCGCCAACATTGCCGTGAATGGTAATCCGGCCAGAGGACATGCCAGAGCCTATATGTTTGATTCTCGACAAATCTCCTTCCAGGTGTATGGTCCCATTATTCTTACCCTGTACTTTGAAGAAATCACCAACGGTCGCGGGTTGATTCCCATGTTGAACTTTAACTGCGGATATTGCTGATTCACTCAATCCAATGAAACGTTCAGGAGAGATTAGCTCCGCCTCAAGCGGTACCTCAGGTAGAGTATGCAATGTCAGATTCAAGCTCATACTGATCTAATGGATAAGATTTTTCAGTTCAATTTTAAATTGACCCAGGTTGCCGCCGTAATTGCCTGCTGTAATCTGAACTATGCCTGGTTTGGCGGCAGCATACAGTCCGCGGCGCATGGCTTCTTCAACGGCACCTACATCCATTCCATCAATGACGATTTCCAGGACACAGTTTGCATCTGGAATGACTTTGGAATTTCTCACAGTACCACGAAGGGTAGGGCAGTAGGCATCATTGGTCGAGGCTATCAGTGATTTGTATTTGGACCCTACCTTGCTTCCACTGCGCACCACTCCATCAGGAAAGGGCAGAATGATACCTGCGACATTACGCATAGCCTTGGTGGCCGCGCTGGCCGCACGCAATGTTGTTTTTTGATCTTTGCCAAGAATAAGAATATTGCCGCCACCCACAGCAGGCTGTACGCCGAAAAATTCATCCACAAGAAATTCACCATCCATGACCGGGATGCGCCACAGGCGGCGGCCATTGATTTGTTTGCTCATCTGGTGATCATCGCCAAAATAACGGAGCAGTCCGCCGACATCGACAGTCTTTTCTGCATCCAAACCGTTAAAGCATGCTGTCGTTGGACAGGTCATGACACATTGTCCGATTCGTTCGACCAGGCGTTTACCCAGTCCTTCCATATCTGTCGCAAAGATTAATACACTGACACCTGGGCGCTTGTCCGGGGTTTGTTCAACAGGAAGTTCACGTTCAATGCCTGCTTCACACTTGCAGCCGATCACGGAAGTGGCAAATCCAGTCATCGATTGTGCTGCAGCCATGGCCCATTGCCGTGAGCTTGCCGTGATCACTACGCGCGCCCCCCACATCTTGAAGGCTTCGGCAAAGGTGTCTTCGATTTCAGTGGATTTAATTTTCATGAGTTCTGGTCGGTATGATTTCATGATCATGCAGATAATGATCATCAACGGCGTAATTATCAAATTCAATGGTGTAATATTCTTCAAAAAACGAACGTACTTTTTCAGCGATTGTTTCATCATATGATGGCGCCACATGTAACACCCGGCCGATATGATCACCCTTGAATTCATGATTGTGTATAATCATCTCACCTGATTTGATGACATAACGCGGCGCGCTGAACATTAATTCCTTGTTTTCCTGATCATCATAAATCGTGACATCTGCGTCAGCACCGATACCTAAATGACCTTTATTTTTAAGTCCCAGTACCCGGGCTGGACCCGCGCGTGTAATGATCGCGATCTCATTTAAGGTATATTCCCTGTCGAGATCCTTAAGCTGGCATTTGTTCATCGCCTTTTGATTGACGCGGCCAATCTCTTCTTTCCGGAAATCTTTGTCCATTAAAAGTCGAATTAGCTTTGGATAATTCATGAACGAACCGCCATTGGGATGATCAGTAGACAAAATAATCCGCCATGGATCACTTGACAATAAAAACAGTTCCAACCCGATTGCCCATTGCAGGGCATGCACAAACACATTTTCCTGATAGCTGAATGGTACGATGCCACAGCCGCTTTCACACTCTGTGTCGGCGTTTACCCATTTATTTTTGCTGATACCGCGTAACATATAAGCGAGAGGAGCATCCGCCGTCATGATGGTGGATTTACCGAACATTACCTGGCCAACATCACAGGTGATATTGGGATGACTGTTAATATATTCGGAGATCTCCGCCGCCTTTGATTCTGGATTTTTACCTGGTTCGCCGCCGTAGCTGTGAAATTGAATGTGGGCGATATGCAGACGCTTGTCACCGGCTGTACGCATGGTTTCCAATGTAGTTTTGTAATTGCCGCTGTGACCGAGATTATTGCAATGTATATGGG
>JACQHV010000089.1 GCA_016198885.1 Gammaproteobacteria bacterium | reverse complement strand
CTAATCACTAATCACCAATCCCTAATCTCCAGTTTTTGCATCAGGAAAGAACCAGGGAGTCTCCATTTGGCGTTTTTTTTCATACGATTTGATTTCATCCGCATGATGCAGCGTAATCGAAATTTCATCCAGTCCCTGCAATAACCGTTTCTGCAAATTCAGATCAATAGTAAATAAAAATGCCGTCCCGTCTAGTGTAATCACACTCCGCTGCTCAAGATCGATGGTCAGGGTATAACCATCTTTTGCAAATGTTTCCGCAAATAACCGATCAATGATATTTGTATCAAGAACAATCGGCAGAAAACCATTCTTGAATGAATTGCTGTAAAAAATATCGGCGTAACCGGGTGCGATCACCACACGAAATCCGTAGTCCATCAGTGCCCAAACAGCGTGTTCCCGGGAGGAACCGCAACCGAAATTTTCTCGTGTAATCAATATGTTAGCATCTTTATATCGTTTCTGGTTGAGGATGAAATCAGTGTTGATACGGCGCTTTGTGTGATCATCTCCCGGGTTGCCCGGATCAAGATAGCGCCAGTCATCAAAAAGATTTACACCAAAACCACTGCGCTTGATCGATTTCAGATATTGTTTGGGAATGATGGAATCCGTATCGATGTTAGATCGATCCAGCGGCGCGACAATGCCGGTGAATGTTTTAAAAGGATTCATTAGTTGTACCTAAATTTCTTCTACATCCCCTATTAACTTAGCAAAGTACCCTCATCCTAACCTTCTCCCAAAGGGAGAAGGAGTTCAATTTTCCTCTCCCTTCGGGAGAGGGTGAGGGTGACATCTTAAAGGGTTTATATAATCCCCTCTCCCAACGGGAGAGGGCCCGGGGTGAGGGTAACATCTTAAAAATCACGCACATCAACAAAATGTCCGGCGATGGCTGCGGCAACCGCCATCGGCGGACTGAGCAGATGGGTACGTCCGCCCTGTCCCTGCCGGCCTTCGAAATTACGATTGGATGTCGAAGCGCAACGTTCCCCGGGATTCAATCGATCAGGATTCATTCCGAGACACATGGAACACCCAGGTTCACGCCATTCAAAACCTGCTTGAATAAAAACTTTGTCCAATCCTTCCTGTTCCGCCTGCCGTTTGACCAAGCCGGAACCCGGCACAACGAGAGCAAGTTTTACATTCGTGGCCACCTTGCGTCCCCGGATGACTTCAGCCGCCGCGCGCAGATCTTCAATGCGGGAGTTGGTGCATGATCCCAGAAACACCTTGTCGATGCGGATATCCGTCATCGGTGTCCCGGGTTTCAGATCCATATATTCCAAAGCACGATACATCCCGACACGTTTAACGCTGTCCTTTTCCTTATCAGGATCAGGAACACATCCACCGATGGGGACCACCATTTCCGGAGAGGTGCCCCACGATACCTGTGGCTGGATTTGTGACGCATCGAGTTCAACAACCTTGTCAAAATGCGCGTCAGGATCACTTTTCAGATCCCGCCATTCCGCAACTGCACGTTCCCACATCCCGCCTTTTGGAGAAAAAGGTCTTCCTTTTACATAGTCAATGGTTGTTTCATCAACGGCAATCATTCCTGCGCGCGCCCCCGCCTCAATACTCATGTTACACACAGTCATCCTGCCTTCCATGGACAGGGCGCGTATGGCATCACCGGCAAATTCAATCGTGTGGCCGGTTCCGCCCGCAGTGCCGATCCTGCCGATGATCACCAGCACAATATCTTTTGCAGTAATACCCTTGCCGGTCTGACCGTTAACACTCACCCGCATGTTGCGCGCCTTGCGTAAGACCAGACACTGAGTCGCCAGGACATGCTCAACCTCTGATGTGCCGATGCCAAAGGCCAGCGCGCCCAGCGCGCCATTTGTTGAAGTATGCGAATCACCGCAGACGATCGTCATGCCGGGCAATGACGCCCCCTGCTCAGGACCGATCACATGGACAATTCCCTGGCGTGGATCATCAATCTCGAATTTGGTAATGCCGGATTCCGAACAATTCTGATCCAGTGTCTCCAGTTGCAAACGTGACACCGGATCATTGATAACATGGCGATCCGTTGTCGGCACATTATGATCCGGCACAGCGAGACTGGCCGCGATACGCCAGGGTTTCCTGTGCGCGAGCGCCAGTCCTTCGAATGCCTGTGGTGAAGTCACTTCGTGGATAAGATGACGATCTATATAGATCAGCGCAGAGCCGTCACCGAAATCGTGCACCACGTGGGCATCCCAGAGTTTGTCGTATAGTGTTTGATAATTCATAAATTTAATTCAGTCCTCAGCACTGATTTTAACAACCGTCCTGCCCGTGGTCTTACTGGCCAGCATTGACTGAAAAATATCCGGCAAATCATTCATGGTCGCAACACGTTTCACAATCCTGTCCAGATGCCGGGGACGGAGATCATGCGCCAGGCGTTGCCAAAGTTTGTGACGCAGTTCTGTCGGGCATCCCGCCGACGTCACGCCCAGCAGGCTGATACCGCGAAGGATAAACGGCATGACCGTAGTATTCAAATGTGAACCTCCTGCCAGCCCCACTGAGACGATATTGCCCCATGGTCTTACAGTACGCGTCAACCACGCCAGTACATCACCGCCGGCATTATCAATCGCCCCACTCCATTGACCTTTCTCCAGGGGCGGTCCATCGAGTTTGATGGTATTTCTGTCCAACACCTGTTTCGCACCGAGTGCATGTAATTCATCCTGCTGGTCCATCTTGCCGGTGACGGCGACAACTTCATAACCGAGTCCTGACAGAATATCAATGGCGAGCATTCCAACACCACCGGTTGCGCCTGTTATAACAAAAGGGCCCTGATCAGGTTTCTGTCCATTATCCTCAAGGCGTTTGATACATAAGGCCACTGTAAATCCCGCCGTGCCGAGCGCCATCGCATCATAGGTAGTCATCCCGGCCGGTATCGGCACAACCCACTCCGCCGGGACACGCACGATTTCAGAATAGCCCCCGTCATGATCAACACCGAAATCATAACCTGTGACCAGCACCGGATCTCCTTTACTGAAGCGCTGGTCTTCAGAGGCAAGCACATGACCGGCGACATCAATGCCGGCAACCAGAGGAAACCGGTGGAGGATCTTTCCTACACCTGTCGCCGCCAGGGCGTCCTTGTAATTCACGCTCGAATACTCGGATTGAATGGTCACGGCGCCGGATGAGAGACTCTGCAAGGATACTTTTTCAAGTCTGCCCTGGACCTTTCCCTGATCATTGTAGACCCGGAATGCAATAAAGTCGTTCATCTAACTATCTCAAATATTTACATTTTATCAATCGCGTGAAACAATCCGCTACTCTTGCAACTTGGGTGCTCGTAGCTGGTCTGAGTACGCACATAGGGTGTCGTTCCGGTGAACCCCGCATCAAGTACGGGGCAGGCTCCGGAACCCGGCAATCAATAAACTCCTTAAACTGGATACCGGCTTCTGCCGTATGACGGAAAAGGCACAACTCAGCGAATAGGTAAAGAGCTGTACATTCTATGAAAGAATAATCAATAGTCCAAACAAAAGGTATCTGTAATGAAAAAATTGAATATTGTATTTCTGCTGATGCTGCTCGGCATGGGTTCAGTCAGGGCTGATTTTAATGACGGCGTGGTCGCTTACTTGATGGGTGACTATGAGACGGCCTTCAATACCATGATATCCATGGCTAAAACAAATGAAACCGATCCATTGCCGCAGTACTATCTCGGTATCATGTATTTGAAAGGTCAGGGAGTTGAACAGAACTATGAAGAAGCCGGCAAGTGGTTACGAAAGGCCGCAGAAAACCGCTTCCCGCAGGCCCAGTACAACCTGGCAAACCTTTATACTGAAGGCAAGGGTGTGCCCAAAGACTACGAAACTGCCTATATCTGGTACAGGGTCGGGGCTTCCCACAATCACAAGCTATCCATGAATGCAGTGGACAAGACAAAAGCCAAATTATCTGAAACCGAATATACCGAGGCTGAAAATATCCTGACGGACTATTTGGAAAAATATGGCCCGAAAAAAGAGGAACCAGGTAAAGATGCCAGTGCAGTCATCGATGAAAAAAATACAAACATACAATAACCCTCACCCTTACCCTCTCCCG